>DAOUGK010000552.1:0-7031 GCA_034429055.1 Anaerolineae bacterium
ACGAAAGTGATGTGGGCGTCAAGCGAGGTTTCTGAGCGGGGCGCATCTCACGACGGGGGCGAGTTGTAGACTTGTCGCCAGACGTCAGCGAAGCGCCCGCTCAGGATTGCCGTGCGAATCGGGATGATGCGTTCAGCTCCTGCCCGGCTCCAGCGCATGCCTGGGCCGCAGAGCCGGGCCTGGTATTGCTTGGCACCGCCTTCGATCATCCCCGAGCCGATCACGTACTCCTCCTCGCGCATCTCCAGGTAATTCATGCGGTGCTGATGCTCGCGGAAGTAACCGGCCTCGCGGCGCAAGCCGTCCGCTACCGGGGGCAGATCGTTGGCTGCCTGCTCCAATTCGCAGGCGATGCGTGCGGCATGGCCTTGGTACAGGGCGGTCTCTCGGCTGTTGAACCAGAGCTGGAAGGCGGGTGTGCCCTCGCCCTTGAACAACTTGGCGGCCGCGGCCAGGTGTTGGTTGGCATGATACCAGTCCACCAGCTGGCGGCTGCGGCCAAAATGCAAATCGGCCTGGTGCCAGATCCAGACTGCGCCGTCAGCCACGACTTGGGTGTCCTGAGCCAACTCCCAGTCGCGCCGCCGGGCCTCGGCAAAGACCATTTCGCCAAAGACTTCCGGCCCGCCCAGATATGCCATATAGCTGTTGCGGACCGCATGGGCCAGCTGCACCGGCTCGCGGGTCTGCGCATCCTTGCCCAAGCGCACCTCAATATCGAACACGGCTGCGGCTTTGAGTTCCTTCCAACCCTCTTGGCGGATATGCACCATCAAGCCATCCATCGCCACCCCCATGCGGCGATCCGGCTCGACAGCCCGGCTGGGCGGCTGCCACTGCTCAGGCAAGGCGTTGGCTTTTACCCGCTCGGCTTCTTCTCGCGCCTTGAACTGGGCCCCCCAGACTTGGCTGCGTTGCCAAATGCTACAGCGCGAGATATTGACCTGTCCGATCTCCCGCAAGATCTTCTCGGCTTGCTCAAAGGGCACGAGCCCACCTAGCCAGACTGCCTGCCGGGCAACGCCCTCGCTCCAGCCTTCGTCGCACTGCCTAAGCTGACTCTGGAGGGGGAAAAGACTCACGCTTGCAGTGAGGACAGTGGTAGTAAGCCCGCTGGAACCGCAGTGTCCCGGCGAGACTCTCTATGATGCGGGCCTTCTGCCCCTTGTAGCGCATGGGCTGCCCGCACTGCGGGCATGACGGTGCCTCCACGGGCCGGGCCGCATCCTGATCCTCAATCGCCACCACCGCCATCCGCTCACTGATCTGGCGCCGGACCTTCAACACCGCCGCTTCGATCTGGCTGAGATCAGGCTCCGGCGCCTGTTCTTCCCAGTCGAGAAACTCGTCAATCATCGCCTCGGCGGCTTCTAATAACGCGGCACGCTTCTGTTCTCGGGTGGAACGCATCGGGCTCACCTCTCAGTTTCGGGTTGCCCTTAGCATAACACGCAGTCCGCGTTCCGCCTATGCGCCCGCGTCCGATCCAGCCCGCCCAGGCCGGCGACTTCAGCCCAGGCTCTGCCCCCAACTTGAGATGCGCCCCCTCACCCCCCCGGCCCCCTCTCCTGAGTGCACCAGCACTCAGGAGAGGGGGAGTCGCCCCGTGCATTTCTCCCCTCTCCTGAGCCGGGCAGTCTCGGCTCAGGAGAGGGGCCGGGGGTGAGGTCGTCAGGCAACCCACCCGCGGATGACTTCTGCGGCCTGCGCGTTGGTAATTGTCTGCTGCTGCTTCGTCGCCAGATTGCGTACTGTCACCTGACCCTGCGCGGCCTCGTCCGGCCCGATGATGGCGAGGACCGGGATGCCTTTCGTGTTGGCATAGCCGATCTGCTCGCGCAGAGCAATCGGTTCGAAGTAGGTCTGCACGCGCAGCCCCGCCGCACGGAGCTGCGTGCCCAGGGCGATGGAGGCTTCGAGCAACTCCGGGGCGAAGGCCGCCACCAGGACCTGCACGGTGGTTCTGCCGACGTTCGACGGGAACATCTCCTGCTCTTCCATCACTGCGATTATCCGTTCGATGCCAATGGATGTGCCTACCGCAGGCAGGCTGCGATCCCCAAACATGCCGATCAGGTTGTCAAACCGACCGCCGCCCGTGACGCTGCCGACATTCGCCTCTTCAACCACGGTTTCGAAAATCGGGCCGGTGTAATACTCCAGGCCGCGCGCCATCGAGACATCGACCCTGACGTATTGCTCCGGCACGCCCAATCCCTCGAGGTAACGCAGGATGGTCTCTAGTTCGTCGACGCCCTCCACGGCCAGGGGATAGGCAGCCAGTTCCTCGCGCAGTGCGGCGAGGATAGTGCGGTTGTCGCCCTGCAGGTCGAGGAGCGGCAGCAGCCGCGTCACGACGGCCTCGGGAATCAGATCCGTCCTGCCGCCATAGTACGCACGCAACGCGGGTGTGACCCCGTTGATAAGCTCGCCCGCGGTATCCTGCAGCCGGTCCGACTCTACCGAGCCGGGCGGTACGACTGCAAGTACTTCACGCAGCGGCCCCGCCACAAGTTCCGCGAGGTCTGCGGGGAAGGGCGTAGGGCCGCCAGAGCCGGGCAGCGTCTCGCCCGCCAGCCGCTCTGCCAGGGCATCCAGGCTGACCTTGCCCTGCAGGTACAGCCGCGCCACCTTGCGGATGGCATCGCGGACCGGGTCGGGCAGGCCGGCCGCCAGCATCTCCTGTTTGACGCCCTCGACGCCGATCTTGGGCAGCTTATCCACCGACTGGTACAGCTCCTTGAGCAGGCCGGCGGGCACGCCCGCGAACTGGCCCAGACCGACCAGCAGCTTGCGGTTGTTGATGTTGACCTTGAACTTGCGGAAGCCGAGCCGGTAGAGCACGGTGTAGATGACGGCAACCGTCTCCGCGTCGGCCAGCATGCTCGTGCTGCCTACCGTATCCACGTCGCACTGGTAGAACTCGCGCCAGCGGCCCCGCTGGGGCCGGTCCGCGCGCCAGACCGGCGCTAAATGATACCGTTTGAAGGGCTTGGGCAGGCTGGGGTACATCGCGACGACGCGAGTCATGGGGACCGTCAGGTCGTAGCGCAGCATCAGGCGCTCGTCCTTGCCGCCGTACGTGGCCGAGTAAATCAGGCGTTCCGCATCCGGGCCATACTTGCCCGTCAGCGTCTCTTCCAACTCAAGCGCCGGCGTTTGCAGCGGCTCGAAGCCGAACTCCTCAAATACGCCGCGAATTACATCCATGACATACTGCCGGCGCACCATCTGCTCCGGCAGGATATCGCGCATCCCCCGGGGCACGCGCGGCTCGATCTTCGTAGCCATCTTCCTGCCTCCTTACTGAACCCTCATCGAGCGGGTGATCAAAGACAACAAAAAGGGCGTGGAACCGTCATAGTTCCACGCCCAGGGAAACCACCGTCGCGCAGCGCGCCATCAATCGCCAGCAGTCTCCTAAGCGTGGAGCGGCTGATGATGATGGACGGACAAAACAACGCTGCGAGTCAACATGGCGCCATCATAGCACGGCCTTGACCGAAGGGCAAATCGCGGAGAGCGGGCAACAGGACGTCAGAGTCACTCGATGATAACCGTCGGCGGCTCACCCGCGTCGCAGCGCACGCAGTTCAGCTCGTATCCCAGGAAGCGGGCCCGGCCGTCCGCCGTCAGCACCCACGGACGGTCGGCCAGGGGCGGGGTATGGCGGACGTGCTGGCCGTGGCCGCACGCCAGCACCGCGACCCAGTCGCCTATCTCATCCTGCTGCCAGCCGATGATGGCACGCTGCATCAGGTGCCCTTGCGCCGGGTGGCCGCGCGCATTTCCAGCCCGGTCCCGTAGTCGAGCTGGCGCGGCTCGTATTCCTCTTCCTCGCGCTGCCGTGTCATCAGCGTGTAGTCCCAGGTCGCGGGCCGCGCGTCCGTGCGCCAGGGGCGGCGCTCCCAGTAGTAGCCGCGGAAGGGGTCGCGCGTTTCATTCATCCAGTCCAGTAGTCGGTCGTGGAGCCGGTCACGCACCGCGGCGTAGCCGGAATCTGCAATCAGGTTGCGCATCTCGTATGGATCGGCTTCCAGGTCGTACAACTCGTCGGTTGTCAGGAGGTTGACCACCAGCTTGTAGCGCGGCGTGCAGCAGGCGCGCACGGGCTGGAACCCGCCGAACCCGTCATGGTCCACCTCGTAGCGGCCGAACTCCATGAATACGGCATCTGCGACAGGCAGGTGGGGATCGTGCAGCGCCGGCGCGAGACTGCGGCCGTGGAAGGTCCTCGATTGCGGGATGCCGAGCACATCCAGGATGGTCGGGGTCACGTCGATGTGCGATACCAGTGCATGAGAGACGCCGCCCGCGGGTGTGTGGCCGGGCCAGCGGACGATGAAGGGCATGTTGACGACCTCCTCGTACATGGCCGGACCCTTGCCGCCCAGGCAGTGCGAGCCGAGCAGGTCGCCGTGGTCCGAGGTATAGATGACGAGCGCGCCCGGTGCGAAGCGATCCACGGCGGACAGCACGCGGCCGATCTCGTCATCGACGAAGCTGTTGCAGCCGAAGTAGTCCGGGTGCACGATCTGGAACGCATCGCGGTCGCTGTCCACTGCCGCGCCGGCCCAGGCCCGGTGGTGCGCGGGCTTGTCGGCCAGCGTATCCCACACGTTGGTCCGCTTCGGGAACCGGTAATCGCGGTACATCTCGGAGAAGGGGCGGGGGCAGATGTAGGGGTGGTGCGGCTCGTCATAAGAGAGCACGAGCAGAAAGTCGTTGCCGGCGTGTTGCTCCAGGTAACGGATGGCACGGTCGGAACAGCGGCGGCCGTAGGTGAATTCCGCCGTGAGGTTGGGGTCGCGGTTGAGTGCGGGCGAACGGGAGGCCACGCGCTCCTCCTGCGTCAACTCATCCAGGTAGTTGCGCATATCGTACCAGTAGGCCGGGTCCCAGCCAGGCGCGGCCTGGCCCAGCCCGAAATAGTCGCTGCCATCCAGGTGCCACTTGCCGATGTAGGCCGCAGGAATGCCGTGGTCCGCCACGCGCTGGCCGAGCGTGCGGATGTTGTCGCCCAGCGCCAGCGAGTTGGTCCAGCCACCGTTGAGATGGGGGTAGGTGCCCGTAAACAGCGCGGCACGGGCCGGGCCGCACACTGGCTGGCAGGTATAGGCGCGCTCGAAGCGCACGCCCTGTCCGGCAAGCCGGTCGAGCGCGGGGGTCTGCAGGCCGGTGTCGGCATAGCAACCGACCATATCCTTGCGCTGCGTGTCCGTCATGATGAAAACGACCTGGGGCATGGGTCTCCCTCAATACCTCTTGTTTGCGGCAGGCCTGACCACAGGTCAGGCCTGCCGCAAACAAGAGGTGCTAGACATTAAATCGAAAGTGGATGACGTCGCCGTCCTGCACGACGTACTCGCGGCCCTCCAGGCGCACCTGGCCGTGGGCGCGGGCGCCGGACAGACCGCCTGCCGCGACAATCGCAGCCTGCGGTGCAACCTCAGCGCGGATGAAGCCGCGCTGGATGTCGGTGTGAATCAGACCCGCGGCCTCGATGGCTGTCTGCCCGCGGCGGAGCGTCCACGCGCGCGTCTCTTTGCCGCCGGTGATGGTGAAGAAAGTGATGAGGTCCAGCAGGCGGTAGCTGGCGCGCACGAGCTGGTCGAGGCCCGGCTCGGCCAGGCCCAGGTCGGCCCGGTAGGCGGCGGCCTCGTCCGCGGGCCACGTGCCCAACTCGGCCTCGCAGAGCGCGCACAGGGCGATACACGCCGCGCCTTCGGCGGCCGCGCGCGCCTGCACTGGCTCCGCGGCCGGGCCGCCCGAGGGCAGCGCGGCCTCGCTCACGTTGACCACATACAGTCGCGGCTTGCCACTGAGGAGGTTCAGTTCTGCGGTCCAGTCGGCGTGCGCGGCCGGTTCGTCGAAGGCGACCGCGGCCTGGCCGCTGTTCAGGTGACTGCGCAGCCGGGCCAGCCACGCGAGCTGGTCCGCGAAATCGCGCGGGTGGGCCTTCGCCATGCCCTGCACTTTTTCGATGCGGCGGTCGACCGTGCCGACATCAGCCAGGATGAGCTCGGTTTCGAGCGTCTCCAGGTCGGCCACGGGATCCACGTTATCCCCCGTCGTGGGCACATCCGGGTCATCGAACCCGCGCAGGACCAGCAGGACGGCATCGACGTTGCGGATGTGGCCGAGGAACTGGTTGCCCAGGCCCTCGCCGCGGCTCGCGCCCTTGACCAGGCCCGCGATGTCCACGAACTCGACCGCCGCGGGCACGACGCGCTCCGGCTGGATCAGCGCGGCCAGTGCGTCGAGGCGCGGGTCGGGCACGGCCGCGACGCCGACGTTCGGGTCGATGGTGGTGAAGGGGTAAGGTGCCGTCGCCGCGCCCGCCTGGGTCAGCGCGTTGAACAGGGTGGACTTTCCTGCATTGGGCAAGCCGACGATGCCGATTTGCAGCGACATGGGGGAACCTCCGTCTTCAACCAGTCGGGTTCGTCAATCGAGTGCGCATATATTTGCATTTTATCGCTGGTCGGACTATAATGCCAAGCGTACGGGGAGTAGCGCAGACAGGCTAGCGCGCACGGTTCGGGTCCGTGAGGTCGGAGGTTCAAATCCTCTCTCCCCGACTTTGGTCAACCCCAGATGACACGGATGCTCACCACGGGTAGCCGTGTCATGGAGGGTTCCCGCCCCGAGAACTGCCTCGTCTACCTCCGATGACACGGATTCACGGTCCCTGGTTCAAAAAAAAGCCCGACGTCGATTATCTGCACAGCAACGCACATTATCGATACACGACGGGCGGAACCGGAGAGGACACGGATGAATCTCAAACTCTCACAGATGATCGAAGGCTTTTTGCTGGCGTGTGAGGCCCGGCGGCTGTCACCGCACACGATCCGGGACTACCGCACGACGCTGACCAAGCTCCAGCGGTTCCTGGCCGACGATCCGCCGTTTACGCGGATCGGGCCGGATGTGATCGAGCGGTTTATGGCGTCGCTGGCCCTGCCGCAGCCGGTGGCCGGCGCTGTCCAGCGCGCCGAGAAGCCGCTGAGCAAAAAATCGGCGCTGAA
>DAOUGK010000553.1:0-3274 GCA_034429055.1 Anaerolineae bacterium
TGGCGCTTCGGCATCAACTTCGACACGACCGGGGTGGACTTCCCCTTCCGCTATGCGATTGGCCGGCGCGAGGACCTGGAAGAGCGCATCATTGACGGTGTGCCACAGTACTACCTCCTGCCGGGTCAGCGCGGCCAGGTCACGGGCTGCATCCAGATGGATCAGGCGCCGCCTGTCGGCACGCAGTTCTGGTGGGGCGGCCTGATCCACGAGTTTGTGGAAGTCGCGAACACCAACGTCGACCGGGTGAGTGTCCAGGTGGGCGTGCCCTGATGCCGTCGCATATAGCGATGCCGTCGCTTACAGCGCTGCCATCGCTCGCCGTCATCGTCGTCAGCTACAACGTGCGGGAGCTATTGGCCGCGTGCCTGCGTGCGACGTACGCCAGCCTCGCCCTCGCGCCTGAGTTGGCCGCGACGGTGATCGTCGTGGACAACGCCTCCGCCGACGGCAGCGCGGAGATGGTCAGCCGCGACTTTCCCGCGGCGACGTTGTTGGCGCGGCAGGATAACCTCGGCTTTGCCGGCGGCAACAACCTGGCCCTGCGCGGCTTGGGGTTTATGGATCGGCCGCAGCCTTCGACTGCGGGCGTCGCGCAGCGACGTACACCCGCTCAGGATGAAATGCAACAAAGCACCCTGAGCGGAGGGCGGCCCGCAGTTTGGGCCGACCGCAGTCGAAGAGGCGGCCCTTCCCCCGACCTGATCCTCCTGCTCAACCCGGACGCCGAGCCGCTGGGCGATGCCATCGGCCGGATGGCGCGTTTCCTGCTGTCCCGGCCGGACGTGGGCGGCGTGGGCGCGCAGCTCCAATACCCCGACGGCCGCTTCCAGCACGGCGCGTTCCGCTTCCCCGGCCTGCTGCAACTGTGGTTCGACTTCTTCATGCCGCGGCCGCGGCGGCTGCTTGAATCCCGGCTCAACGGGCGCTACGACCGGCGGCTGTATACGGCAGGCCAACCGTTCCCGATTGACTTTGCCTTGGGCGCCGCGCTGATGCTCCGCCGGGAGGCGGTCGAGGCCGCGGGGCTGCTGGACGAGGGCTACTTCATGTATGCAGAGGAAGTGGACTGGTGCTGGCGCATCCAACGCGCGGGCTGGCCCTTCTACTGCGTCCCGGCCGCACGGGTCATCCATCACGGCGGCGCGAGCACGCGGCAGTTCCGTACGGCGTCGTTCCTCAACCTGTGGCGCAGCCGACATCGGCTGTATAGCCGGTTCTATGGCCCGCTGCATCGCGCGGCGGCAGGGTGGATTATCCGGCTCGGCATGGCGGCGGAGGCGCGCCGGGCGCGGGCTGCGGCGCAGCAGGGGCAAATCACAGGTGAGGAGCTGGCCGCGCGGCTTGCTGCTATTGAGAGCGTGGTGCAGCTTTTTGCGAAAGGCGCCTGATATGGGAAACGCAGCGGTCAATCCGTCCGCGCAGTTGGCGGTCGTGATCCTGACGAAGAACGAGGGGCGCCACATCGGTGACTGCCTCGCGATGCTGGGCTTCGCCGATCGCGTCGTCGTGTCCGATTCGTACAGCACGGACGGCACAGTCGAGATCGCGCAGGCAGCGGGCGCCGAAGTAATGCAGCGGCCCTTCGACAATTTCGCCAGCCAGCGCAATGCTGCACTCGACGCCCTAGATACGGAATGGGTCTTCTTCGTGGATGCCGATGAGCGCATCCCGCCGGAGCTGGCCGCGGAGGTGCGCCGGGTGATTGTGGAGCAGCGCGAGGTGGGGTGGTGGGTGCCGCGGCACAACTACATCGCGGGCCGGCGTGTGCGGTTCGGCGGCTTCTATCCCGATTATCAGTTGCGCCTGTTACGCCGCGGCCATGCGCGGTACGATCCGGCGCGGCCGGTCCATGAGGTCGTGCTGCTGGACGGGCCGGCGGGCCACCTGCAGAACGTGATGATCCACTACAACTACGATACGTGGACGCAGTTTCATGCCAAACAGCGCCGCTACGCGCGGCTGGAGGGCCAGGCGCTGCGCCAGCGGGGCATCAAGCCGTGGCCGCACAAGTTCGTCCGCTATCCCTGGCGCGAGTTCTGGCGCCGCTACGTCACGCTCAAGGGTTATCGTGATGGCTGGCTCGGCCTCAAGCTGGCCGTGCTCCTGGGTTACTATTACGGCTTCATGCCCCACTGGCATCTGCTGAAGCGTTGAGCCCAGCGGAGCATCCTGAGCGGAGGGCGGCGGAGACGCACGCAGTCGAAGGATGCTCCGCTGGGCCGATCCTTCGACTACGCACGGCATCAATCTGCCGTGCGTAGTCGAAGGATGCTCCCCGGCTCCCCTCGCGCTTACGGCAAAGTCCCCGGCACCAGGCTGAACTCGATCAGCCCCACCCGGTTGGAGAGTCCCGATACCAGCGCCGGTGTGCTCGATGTCACCTGGCCCTGCGCGGCATAGAACAGCGTCGCGGGGGCCAGCGGGTCACCGGCCACGCCGGGGTCATCGTAGGGCGCGGCGTTATCAGGGTCCGTCACGGGCGTCACGTCGCCCGGCTGGAAGTAGGGCAGCGTGCTGCGCAGGATGAGGTAGCTCTCGTTCGACGGCGTGGGCGCCCAGTTCAACTGCACCGTATCGGTGAATGGCAGGCTGATGTCGAGGGTCAGGGGGGCGGGCCGGTTGCCCGTCGCGCCGAACGCCCAGACATAGTCCTCGACCTCACCGAACTCGACCGCACCGGTCACGCTGTTGGCCTGGCCCGCCGCGGGCGCAAGGCGGCAGCGCGCCGTAAAGTTGTTCGGGAATGTCACTGCCGGCATTGTGAACGTCAGCGTATTCGTTCCGGTCACAACAGCCGTGTCGTTGATGATGTGCTCGCCCGCATCCGCCCAGTTGCCGTTGAGCGCCCAGTCTACCCAGCAGTTGACGTAACCGTTGTCGCTCGCGGTGATGTCGAGGGAGCCGGAGCCGCCGGCCGCCCAGTCGACGCCGAGGGTGGGCATGACGCCGTCCTCGTCGGCCTCGTTGTTCAGGTCGTCGGCGGTGGCATCCGCGTCCTGCAGATTGCCCGGATCCGGGTCCGCAAGCGCGCCGAGCAGCAGCGTCGAGTCCAGGCCGTGCCGCGCTGCGTTGCAGTTCAACCGGGTGGGATAGCCCGTACAATCTGTAGGATTTACGTGGATGGCATCACCGTAGTCGAGCGGAATGTACCATTGCTGATACGGGGTCTGGTCTACGATGGTGGGAGAGGGAAACCCCATTTGCACGGTTGCCAGCCCGACGCCGAGCCACTGGACAGGGTCGTCCCGGTCGAAGCTGCCCCGACAGGCGG
>DAOUGK010000554.1:0-4106 GCA_034429055.1 Anaerolineae bacterium
GAAACAATGCGCGCCAGATTCCGCCTCCCATCGCTGAAGGAATGATACGATTACACGGCTATCGAGGCAGCGGCCAAGGAGTGGCACATGCCGCGACAACAGGAAATCGAGTGACAGATGTAGATGCCGAGCTGGTCCTAAACCTTGTAGCCTCCTATATCACGTATCTCGTTGACATACTCACAGAAGAGGAAGAAATACCCTTCTAGAATCGTGGCAATGTCGCATCCTCCTATGCAGATACATGCCAAGTGGAGACCAATGTCTCCCTCGTGCGATGGCCGCTCATCGTACAGTTTCCCCGCTGGGCGGACCTGCCCCTGACGCCGGTCGAGTTTGCCAGGAATCGCAGGAGGTCTCCATGACCGAGAGCACAACACCGGGCCAGATCGTCATCCTCAACGGCGCGCCGCGCTCCGGCAAGTCAAGCATCGTGGCCGTGGTTCAGGAGACGTTCGACGGGGTATGGCTGAATCTGGGGGTAGATCACTTCATGGCGATGACCCCGCGGCGCTATCAGCCGGGGATCGGTCTGCGGCCCGGCGGCGAAGCGCCCGCGCTCGAGCCGCTGGTGCGCGTGCTCTATCTGGCGCTGTATGAATCCATCGCCGCACACTGCCGGTTGGGGCTGAACGTCGTGGCAGATGTGGATCATCACAACGCTTACTCGAGGCCGCTGGGAATTCTACCGGAGTGCGCACGGCGGCTGGCCGGATTGCCGGTGCTGTTCGTGGGGGTGCGCTGTCCCCTCGAGGTGATCATGCAGCGGCGGCATGCGACCGGCTGGACACAGGACCCCACTCATGTGCCCCCGCCCGTGCAGTTGTGGCAGCAGGAGGTCCACAAACCGGGCGTCTACGACCTGGAGATCGACACCTCGCTGCTCAGCCCGGAGGAATGTGCGGCCGCGATCCGCCGGCGGCTGATGGAGGGGCCGCTGCCGACTGCGTTTGCGCGGCTGGCCTCACCCCCCGACCCCCTCTCCTGAACGGGGTTCAGGAGAGGGGGTCGGGGGTGAGGTTACTTCACCACTGGAATCCGCCGCGATAGGGCACGAGCCGCTGGGTCAGGCTGCCCGCGTAACCTTCCAGCCGGTGCATGAGGGCCTGCCACTCCTGCCCCTGCAGCGCTGTGCGCGCCGCATCGGCGCTGTCAGCCACGAAGCCGAGCAACCGGTTCGGATAATTGCCGTAGGCGGTATGCCAGGCATCCGTCGGCATCAGGCCCAGTTCCTGCGCCTTCGGCAGGAACTCCTCCATCACAAAGCGCCGGTAGGCGTTCTCATGGCCGGGCCGGATGTCATACGATAGCAGAACTTTTACTTGCTCGCTCATAGCAGCTTCACATTTCTGTTTAAATCAGAGTCTTCATCCGCAGCATGCGATCCGTCAGGCTGCGCAGCGCAGTTGCGGCCGGGGCCTTGCCATCCAGTTCCAGGCGCCGCGCCGCAGCCTCGGCGGTCGTGAAGAACGCGCCATCCAGTGAAGGCAGATTCTGGCTGACGAGGCGCGTTACTTCCGGTTCGTTCGGGGCCTTGAGTAGCGCCCTGATCAGGTCCAGGGCTTGCTGCTCTGTCATCACATCCTCCATATCATGGTGCAAGCGCGATCAGGCCAGCACAGGCACCGGCTGCTATTATATCTGAGCCATACCCGAAGGGCAAGCGCCCGTCCGTAATGCAGGCTACGATAACGCTTGCGCCTGGTTTGACACCATATTCTAAGGCTAGTATAATGCCCACTTAGTGCTGTTCGGCTGCACAAGTTTTCTATTTTCCTAAGGAGTCAGGAAGTCGTGGGGCAGGAAGCAAGCACCCTCAACATTGCACCGCGCAAGGTCGTGAAGACGCTGGCGGTGGGCCAAGAGGTTGAGGGCGTCGTCAAGCGGGTCACCGATTTCGGTGCCTTTGTGGACATTGGCGTGGGTCGCGATGGTCTCGTCCACGTCTCCGAAATGGCGCAAGGCCGTGTTGCCAAAGCGTCCGACGTAGTCAATGAGGGCGACAAGGTTCGCGTTTGGGTCAAAGAGCTGGACCGGGAGAAGAACCGGATCAGCCTGACGATGGTCGAACCCGGCACCCTCACGCTGCGTGACCTCGAAGAGGGCGCAATCGTGACCGGCAAGGTCACGCGCCTCGAACGTTACGGCGCCTTCGTGGATATCGGCGTCGGTCGCGACGGCATGTTGCATGTCAAGGAAATGGGTCGCGGCTTCGTCGAAAAACCGGAAGACGTCGTCAACGTCGGAGACGAAATCCAGGTCCAGGTGCTCGGCATTGACCGCCGCCGCGGCCGGGTCGATCTCAGCATGAAGGAACTGCTGCCTCCGGCTCCCGAGCCGGCGCCGCGTGCCGCGCGGGGCGAGGCTGCCGCCTCTCACGTTGAGGAGGCACCGGTCGAGATCCCCGGCGAGGAAGCATTCCTCTCGCCCTTCGAGCTGGCTTTCCAGGAAGCGAGCAAGGACAGCGGGGATCGCCGACGCGAGCGGCGCAACAAGAAGGCGAAGGTGTGGGAGTTCGAGGACGATGAGGAAGAAGACCTCATCAGCCGGACGATCGCGCACCACCGGAAGAGCAAGGGCCTCTAGGCCAACGCGCCATCTGGCGTACGCGCCTCTATAGACGTTCCTGATAACGGTGTGGGGGAATACTCCACACCGTTCTTCGCGTTAAGGCGCGGCGATGTGTCTCGTGGGACGAGGGCCATCTCGAATTAGCGAACATTACCTCGAATAATCGAATGAGCAGTTCCGCCGCCGACTCTATTCGTTTATTCGCGGCCGTAATTCGGTAATTCGAGATGGCCCATCCTGCATGACTCTCAGTCCAGTACGACCGTCACTTCGTCGCCTGCGGGCAGGCCGTTGCTGTTGAGCGGCACCTCGACGATCCCCTCGGACCGGACCAGCGTGAAAATCAGGTTGGACTTGCCGAACACGGGCACGGCCCATGTCTCCCCTTCCCGCTCCTCCAGCCGCACGCGCACGAAGTCCGCGCGGCCGCTGCCCGCGGGGATGTTGCGGGCCAGCCGCGCGCGCGTCGTGCGCGGCGGCGCGGGCCGCGCGGCCAGGCACATCAGGATGGCCGGTTTGACGAAATGCAGGAAGATGTTGATGCAGGAGACCGGATTGCCCGGCAGGCCGAACACCGGCTTGCCATCGCACATCGCGAGGATGGTCGGCTTGCCCGGCCGGATCGCGACCCCGTGCACCAGCACACCGGGCTGGCCCGTCTTGTTGATGGCCGCCGCCGTCAGGTCACGATAGCTGACCGAGCTGCCCGCGGTAATCACGACGATGTCAGCGTCCTCCCACCCGCGGCGCACGGCGCGATCGAGCGCTTCCTGCTCGTCCGGCACAATGGGATAGTTGATCGGGATGCCGCCGGCGCGGCGCACCAGCGCGGCGAGCGTATAGCTGTTGATGTCGCGCACCTGGCCGGGGCCGGGTTGCTGCTCAGGCGGCACCACCTCGTCGCCCTGGCTGACGATGGCGACGCGCGGCTGGCGGATGACCGGCACGCGTGTCACGCCGAGCGCGGCGAGCCCGCCGAGATCTTGCGGTCGGAGGACCTGCCCCGCGCGCAGAACGACCTCGCCCGCCGCCACATCCTCGCCCGGCTGGATGACCGCCTCGCCTTCCGCCGCGGGCCGGTAGACCTCGATGGCGAAGGCTGCAAACCCGGCCTGGCGGGGCCGGCTGCCGAACATCGGCCCGGCCAGCCGGTTCGTGTTTTCGAGCATCACCACGGCATCCGCGCCGGGCGGAATCATGCCGCCGGTATGCACCAGCGCGGCCTCGCCTGAACTCAGCGCGAAGTCAGCGGCGGACCCCATCGCAACCTCGGCCACCACATCCAGGTAGGCCGGCGCGCCGGCTGAGGCGCCGTGGGTGTCCGCCGCGAGCACCGCGTAACCGTCCACGGTGCTGCGGCTAAACACCGGCAGCGGATGGGGCGCGGTCACATCTTCCGCCAGCACCCGGTCCAACGCGTCGGCCAGCCCGCACGTCTCTTGCACGGGCGCGGGCTGAAAGTGGCGCATGAAGACATCCCACGCCTCTTCTGCCGTCCGCAGTTTAAGGAATTCAGGCATTCGACTCCCACCCAA
>DAOUGK010000555.1:0-3699 GCA_034429055.1 Anaerolineae bacterium
GTCGGCCATGCGCGCACGCCAACCGTCCGTCCCAAATACAATGTCGCTCGTCACCTTGCTGCTCATCTGCTCACCACCCATCTCTCACCCTATATGCGGCGTGTGATTGCCCTGCTGTCGCAGCCGCGCGAGGTCCGCCTCCACCATGATCCGTACAAGGTCATTGAAAGTCACTGACGGCTGCCAGCCCAGCACCCGATGGGCCTTGCCCGCGTCACCGACCAGCAGGTCCACCTCGGCGGGCCGGTAGAACTTCGGGTCCACCTTGACGTATTGCTCCCAATCCAGGCCCACACAGGCGAACGCGGCCTGGCAGAACTCGCGCACCGAGTGGGTCTCGCCCGTCGCGACCACGTAATCATCCGGGTGGTCCTGCTGGAGCATCAGCCACATCGCGCGCACGTAATCGGGCGCGTAGCCCCAATCACGCTGCGCATCGAGGTTGCCCAGCAGCAGCTCATCCTGCAGGCCGAGCTTGATGCGCGCGGCCGCGTTGCTGATTTTGTGCGTCACGAACTCCAGCCCGCGCCGCGGAGATTCATGGTTGAACAGGATGCCGGAGCAGGCGAACAGGTTGTAGCTCTCGCGGTAGTTGACCGTGATCCAGTGGCCGTACACCTTCGCCGCGCCGTACGGGCTGCGCGGATAGAACGGCGTCGTCTCCCGCTGCGGCGTCTCCTGCACCTTGCCGAACATCTCCGAGCTGGAGGCCTGGTAGAAGCGGATGTGACGATCTACGATGCGAATGGCATCCAGCATCCGCGTCACCCCGATGGCCGTGAACTCACCGGTGAGCACGGGTTGGGTGAAGCTCGTCGGCACGAAACTCTGCGCGGCAAGATTATAGACTTCATCGGGCCGGTACTGCTGCAGGAGATTGATCAGGCTGACCTGATCGAGCAGGTCACCCTGCACGATCTCGATCCGATCCTGGATATGGCGAATCCGGTCAAAGTTGATGGTGCTGGTGCGCCGCACCATCCCGATGACGTCATAACCCTTGTCCAGCAGAAACTCAGCCAGGTAGGAACCATCCTGGCCGGTGACGCCGGTGACTAACGCTGTCGGCATGCCTGACCTTTCGTATTAACGCGTCACGCGCAAGCCCAGCGGCGTCGGGTCGCTGGCACCCGTCCGCAGCTGCTCGCGCCAGTAGTCGAGCACATCCCGTATGCTCTGTTCAAAGGGAATCACCGGCTGCCAGCCCGTCCGCCGGTGCAGCCGCGTGCAATCCGCTATCACGAGGGGGACATCGACCGCGCGCATGCGCGCCGGGTCCTGCTCCACCTCAACCTCGACGCCGGACGCCGCGATGAGCGTCTCCAGGAGCTGGCGGACGGTGTGCGCCCGGCCCGCGCCCAGGTTGTAGACCTCGCCCGGCTCGCCCTGGGTCAGGGCCAGCACATACCCCACCACGATGTCGCGCACATCGCTGAAGTCCCGCGCCACATCCAGCGCGCCGACGCTGATGCGCGCGGGCCGCAGCCCTGCCTCGATTTCCGCCACCTGCGCGGCAAAGTCCGGCGCGACGAACCCCTGGCGCTGCCGCGGCCCGATGTGATTGAACGGCCGCACGCGCACCGCCTCAACGCCGTTGCTCAGCCAGTATTGCAGGCCGAGGTAGTCCTGGGCGACCTTGCTCACCGCATAGGGCGAGGTCGGGCGCAGGGGCGTCTCCTCACGGATGGGCAGTTCCGCCTCACTCACGCGGCCGTATTCCTCGCTCGAACCGACGACCAGCACCCGGCACTTCGCCCCCAACTGCGCCACGACCTCCAGCACGTTGAGCTGCGACCGGATGTTGTTTTCCAGCGTGAACCACGGGTCCTGGCGCGAAAGCGACGGGATGGGCTGGGCGGCCAGGTGGAAGATGTAGTCGGGCCGGCTCTGTTCGACGATATAGCGCACCACTTCCAGCCGCGACAGCTCGGCAGGGAACAACTGCAACCGATCGCCCAGGTGAACGATGTTGTCCGGCTTGCCGTAGACCGTCCCGGCGACCTCCCAGTCGCCCTGCGCCAGCAGATATTCTGCCAGATGACTGCCGACAAAACCGGAGATGCCCGTAATGAGCGCCCGCAAAATGTTCCTCCGCACTCGCGCCGCCGGCAGCCTGCTGCTGCGACGCGCCCGCGCGCATACCGCGACGTTTGTTACGTTTGCAGCGATTATACCGCATCACACGGTGAAACAAAAGAAAACAGGCTATTCATCCGTAACTAATGACTTGATGATCTCGGGGTCCATCACGGGCATCCACCCGAACACCTGCATCGTACCGTAACTCTTGAAACCATATTTCGCCACCACCGGCCGGGACATCGGTCCGGCGTCGATGGTCGCGATGTGATAGCCCATCGCCCGCGCCGCCATCAGCCGGCGCTTGAGCAGGGTGGAGTAGATGTGCCGGCCCCGGTAAGCCGGCAGGGTCGCGGCGCCGCCGAGGTAGGCGCGGCCGTTGCGCAGGAGCAGCGTGCCCATTGCGACCGGCACGCCGTCCAGCCGGGCCAGGTAGCGGAATTCCGTCTTGCGCAGTTCCGCGTTCTTCAGACGCTCCGCCCAGTCCACCCGCAGGTCGCGCATCTGCTCCGGCGTCAGGCGAAAGCACGTCCCGACAATCTCGACGACAGCCGTCAGCGCGGCCTCATCTGATCCATCCACAAGCTCAAGCGCCACCTGCGGGTTCTCGGGGATGTCGTCCAGCCCGTCCAGCCCGACGCGCGCCATGCGTTCCTCGGCCCCGGCGAACATCAGCCCGTGGCGCACCAGGCGCTCTCCCAGGTCCGCGGGCGTGTCGAACGGCCCCACGAACCACTGGAACCCGATGTTGCGGTCGCGGTGGTAGGCGATGACTTCTGCGATGCGCTGATCGGCTTCTTCCGCAGTCCAGTGAACCTGGAAGATGGCGTTGCTGCCGGGATGCGCCTCGCCGGAGCCGCCGATGCTCTGGCGCAGGCTCCGGTGGTGCTGCCAGTTGGGGCTGACATACGCGCGGGGATCGAACACGCCCGTGCTCGCCTCGAGAAACGCGGCCACCTCGCTCTCGGTGAGCGTAGCGGGCGCGATGTAGTCCGCGCGCCGCGCGCTGACCACCGGCGCGGCGCAATACAGGTCCAGTACGTGCGCCTGCCCATCCACGAAGCGCACCCACAGGGTACGGTTGTGCTCGATGTAACGGCGGCCTTCCGTCGCCTGGATGCGGAACTCGACGGCCGCGCGGTCGTTCTCGGCCAGCGGCGCGAAGGCCTCCAGCGTTGCATCCGGCCAGCCGGCGCGCTCCGCACGGAACCACTCCGCCACGCGAGCGCGACCGCGCGTCGAAATCAGCCCGTCCCAACGCCAGACCCGCAACGTGACATCCTCGTGCAGGAGCCCTGCCAGATCCGCGGGCTGCGCCGCGGTCAATGCCGCCAGCAGATGGCCGATGCGTTCCCTTGCGTGCATGCCGAACCTCCTGATGCTACCGTTACATCATATCACAACGGCAAAGCACAAGAGACCGGATTCCCGCCTGACTCGACGGAAACCCGGTCTCTCCTGGTTTGACCAGAGCGGCCTGCCTGGCGGCACATCCTTCGACTGCGCCGCCGAAAAACCGGCTGCTCCGCTCAGGATGCTTGCGACTGCGCAGCGGAAAAGCTGGCTGCTCCGCTCAGGACGCTGGCGATGTACCTTACAGGCCCGCGGCCTTGCGCAGCG
>DAOUGK010000556.1:0-10172 GCA_034429055.1 Anaerolineae bacterium
TAGATGCCTGCCCGACCTGCTGTGCTGATTGTGGCTGATGATGCGCTGGCCCGTGCCGGGCTGGCCGCTCTGCTGGCGGATGAGTCTGCCGTTACGGTAGCCGGTCGCATCAGCGCGGGAGAGGACCTCTCTGCCGCGCTGGCCTCCTATGCGCCGGACGTCGTGCTGTGGGACCTGGGTTGGCAGCCTGAGCGGGCCATCGAGCATTTGCTGGCGGTCGCGGATGCCGCGCCTCCGATTGCCGCGCTGCTGCCCGACGGCGACTCGGCGGCGGCTGCCTGGCTGGCCGGTGCGCGTGGTCTGCTGCCGCGGGATGCATCGCCCCAGGTCATTGCAACCGCGCTGCTGGCGCTGGCCGAGGGGCTGGCTGTGGTCGCACCGGATTTCGTGCAGGCTTTCGGCGTGCTCACGTCACCGCATATGCTGCCCGCGCCCTCGCAGGAGGTCGCGCTCCCTGTGGAACCGTTGACCGCACGCGAGCTGGAGGTGCTCCGCCTGCTGGCAGAGGGTCTGCCCAACAAGACCATCGCGCAGCGGCTGCGCATCAGCGAACACACTGTCAAGTTCCACGTCAATGCCATTCTCGGCAAGCTCGGCGCAGCCAGCCGGACGGAAGCTGTCGTCCGCGCCACGCGGCTGGGCCTCCTGCTCCTTTGACCTCTCACGAACCACGGAAAACACGGAGTACGCGGAAGACTTTATCTTGTCTCTCTGTGAACCACGGAACATACGGAGCAAACAGAAAGCTATATATCGTCTTTCCGCGGGTTTCGCGTCTTCCGTGGTTAATCTCGTCCTGACCGTTTTATCAGGTCGCTCCCCCTCCTAACGGGCGATGTGCATACCTCCGGCATGTTGTAGACTGGCAGCATATCAACGGAGGTTTCCCATGATAAACGCGCTTGAATCCCTTTCCGATGCGCTGGCCGGTGCAGTCGAGGCCGCCGGACCGCACATCGTACGCGTCGAGGGCCGGCGCCGCCTGCCCGCCAGCGGCGTCGTGTTCGCCGCAGATGGCATCATCGTCACCGCACACCACGTCCTCGAACAGGATGAGAACATCGGCATCGGCCTGGCAGATGGGCGGACGCTCACTGCAACCGTCATCGGGCGTGATCCCACGACCGATGTCGCGCTCTTGCGCGCGCCGGTCTCCAGCCTGCCCGCCGCGACGTGGGTCAGCGCAGACACGCTGCACGTCGGCCACCTGGCACTGGCGATGGGCCGGCCCGGTCAAAGCGTCATGGCGACCCTGGGCATCGTCAGCGCACTCAAGAAGGACTGGCGCACGCCTGCCGGAGGCCAACTGGACTACTATCTGCAGACCGATGCGCTGATGTACCCCGGCTTCTCCGGCGGGCCCCTGGTGTCCGCTGATGGCAAGTTCCTGGGCATCAACACCTCCGCCATGCTGCGCGGGGTGACGCTGACCGTGCCCGCAGGCACGCTGCGCCGCGTCGCGGATGCACTGCTGGCGCACGGCCGTGTGCGCCGCGGCTATCTCGGCGTCACCGCGCAGACGGTGCGTCTCCCTGCCGCGCTCGCTGAGCAGGCCGGCCAGCAGACCGGGCTGCTGCTCGGCGCGGTCGAACCGAACAGCCCCGCGGAACTCGGGGGCCTGTTCATGGGTGACACTATCATCGCGCTGGACGGCCAGCCGGTGCGCGAGCTGGATGACCTGCTTGCCCTGCTGACCAGCGAGCGGGTGCGCCAGGCCGTGCCGGTGCGCATCGTGCGCGGCGGTCAGATCAGCGAGGTGCGGGTCGTGATCGGGGAGCAGGCGTAGGTGGACGGTGATGTCATGATGGCGGGTGTTCTCGAGATCAACGCGGCGGCCGGCAGCGTGGCCGACCGGGTATACGAGAGTCTGGTGCAGGTACGCAACGGCAAGCGCGGCGCGGGCGCCGGGACCATCTGGCATCCGCAAGGCCTGGTCGTGACCAACGCCCATGTGGCCGGCCGCGGACCGTTGCACGTGGAGCTAACCGATGGCCGTATCTTCCCGGCACAGATCCTCGCGTCCTCGCCGGAGCTGGACCTGGCCGCGCTGCGGATCGACCCAGCCGACTTGTCAACCGACCTGCCGACCATCCAGTTGACCGACTCGCGGGCTGTCCGTGCCGGTCAGTTCGTCATGGCGTTCGGGCATCCCTGGGGTGTGACCGGCGCGGCGACCGCGGGCGTCGTCATCGGCATGGGCCGCGAATGGCCCGAGATGCCTCCCGCGAAACGCGACTGGATCGTCGTCAGCCTGCACATGCGCCCCGGCCATTCAGGCGGCCCGCTGGTGGATGTGCGCGGGCGGCTGCTGGGGATCAACACAATGATCAACGGGCCGGATGTGGGGTTTGCGATTCCGGTGCACGTAGTGGTGGACTTCCTCAAACGCGCGCTGGTGAAGAACAACACGTCATAATGGAACGCTGATGACGCTGATGATCACGATATACGCTGCTTCTGTTCTGCCTGTTGTCAACAAGGGAATCAGCGTCAATCATGACAGTCAGCGTTCATCAGCGTTCTATCCCTGTCTAGCGCGAGCGCTCCAGCTCCAGAGGGTCCAGCTCAAGCAGGTCCGGGTCGTCCGCGCGGATTTCGAGCGCCTCGTCCTCCGCGATGCGCTGGTAGCCCTTTGCCCCGACGATCGCCCCATATATCTCGCCGCGCGGCAGCGGGGTGTAGGTCGTGAACAGGCCGTTCGCATCCGCCAGCCCGTAGGTGATGATGCTGTCCGTCTTGCCTTCGCTCTGGTCGCGGTCGAAATCGTCAACCGTCACGCCCGGACGCAGGAACACGACGATGGCCCCCTGGATGGGCCGCTTGGTGTTGTGGTCGATGACCGTTCCTGATACCACCACCCCTTCATCCTGCACAGGGGTGGGCTTCGAGGGCTGCAACGGTCCCTGCGCCTGCCGGCCCACCGTAAAGCCCCCCTCCTGCACCAGCGCCCCGCGCAGGAAGACCTGCAGGCCATATTGGCCGTCGGGCAGCCCGTTCTCGCCCGAGAGATACAGGTCGAGGATGCCCGACTGGCCGTGCTCCCACTTCAGGCTGTCCTGCCCGGCGATATTCTGCCCGTCGAGCAGCCACGCGTAGCCCCAGTTCGTTCCGTTGCGCAGGTTTTCGTAGGGCAGGCCCGCGTGGACTTCCGTGATGCCGGAGCCGAACTGCGCGGCCGTGCCCGTAACGCCCCGGTCTTCATCGAAGCCCGTCCCGAAAGTCAATTCCCCGAAGCTGGCGCTGCCCGTCGTCTGTGCAGGCTGCGCGGGCTGGGCCGGTTGAGTGCGCGGGGTGGCAATGGACGGCGCTGCGCCGCCGGCCTTGAGCGCCTGTTGGATGTAAGGCACCGCAATGTTCAGCGGGCGGATGAGATAAATGACGTTGCCGGCCTGGTCCTGCAGCCGCGCGGTCGGGATGCCGATGAGCTGGCCGTCCTCGTTGAGCGCGGAGCCGCCGCTGTTCCCCTGGTTGACGAGCACATCCGTCTTGAACCAGTCAAAGCTGCCATCCTCATCTTCATCCAGGAAGCCGGAGATTTTGCCCTCCGTTGCGGTGACGCTGTTGCCCGCGATGCCGGGGTAGCCGATGACAAAGACCTCATCCAGCGTCTCTACGGCATCCGAATCGGCCAGGTCAAAGGCCACGACGGGCAGGCTGCTCGGCAGCTTCTGGCGGCTGTTGTAATATGCCACAATCTTGAGCACAGCCAGGTCGAGCGTCGAGTCGCCGGCCAACACCTGGGCGACATACGTCGGCTTGGGGAGCTGGCGCGGGTCGTCGGTGATGGCGACGACCGAGATGCCCTGTTCGTTGAACAGGTCGCCGGGCCGCAGCCCCATGGCCTCCAACTCCTTGTCGCGCCGGCCATCGGTCAGGTAGCCGACGCAGTGGTAGTTGGTGAGGATGTACCCTTCCTGGTTGAGCATCGAACCGGAACACAGGCTGCCGGCCTGCTGGTTGCCGTCGAACTGCGTCATCAGCTTGACGGATGCACGCAGGACCTGCTGCCGGACCGTCTTGTCGAGCGCCTGTGCGGGTTGGGCGCCGCCGACCAGGCCGAAGACCAGCGATAGCAGCAGGGCGGCTGCCAGGGTGATATGCGTTTTGGCTCTCATCGCGTCTACTCCCTACTGCATCTTGAGCGAACCGAGGATACGCTGCCAGGTGGCTGTCAGGCCATTAAACGCGTCTGCATCCGCGACGAACCGGACGACGGTCAACGTCGCGTCCTGCCGGATCAGGACATCCTGCCCGCGTGCCACGATGGGCATGGCCCCCGGTCCGCCGAGCAACGGCTCCGCGATATAGGCATAGTTGATCTGGGCCGCATCCCTGTCCTGCACGCGCACCGGCTCGATGCTGAGCACGCGAAAGCCTTCCAGCTCGCCGGTTTGCCGGTCGCTCCACTTGAGCGCGAAATCGTCCAGCGAGTCCGCGGTCGTGCTGACCTCGGTCACGGGCATCTGCGTGATGCGCACATTGGCCGGGAACGGGTTCGACATCATGGGCTCGGAACGGGCCAGCACATCATGCGGATTATCGGTGGTCATGGCGATCCAGTCGGCAGGGTAGGCGACGGACAGGTTGCCTGCGGCCGCCTGCACCGTGCGTGCCACGAGAATCGTGCGGACCAGCAGCCCGACGATGATCATGCCGGCGACGAGTGCCCAGACCAGCCACTCGGGTTCTTCATCCCGCAGCAGACGGCGGAAAGGTCGTGCGGTGGTAGCAGTCATCGTGCGCCTCCTTATGCGACCGTCGTAGGGACGGTACGGTTGCTGCGCTGCAGGATGGCAAACAACACGCCGAACGTCAGGACTGCGACTGCTGCCGCGCCAATCAGCCCGTTGAGCGGGGTGGTCCGCAGGCCGGAGCGGGTGATCTCACCGATGATGGCCGTCACGACGCCGTTCAGCAGGGCCGCGATGAACACCCCAAGCGGCAGCCACAGCGGACCGCGATTCTCGAACTTGGCACGGCCCAGGAAGTAGCCCGTGACGCCCGCAAAACTGGCGTGCGCGAGCGCAGTCACCGCGACGCGCACGACGCCCGCCCCCAGGTCGACCCCGCCGTTCGCCAGCACATAGTCGAGGTTCAGCATGGTTGCGTAGCCCAGCCCCGCGGCCGCGCCGTAGATGATGCCGTCGATGCGTTCATCATATTCCGCGCTGTTGAAGATGGTATAGCGCACGGCTGCGTACTTCAGGAATTCCTGGATGGCGCCGATGATGAAGATGCCGCCCACCAGGCGCAGTGCGAGGTTGCCGCTGGCCCACTCATTGACGCGGAAGACATCCCGAATCAGGGGTTGCCCGATGGCGCTTGCCAGCAATGCACCGCCGATGAAGACCAGGAGGATGTAGCTCTTCGGCTCCGGCTCCACGCGGTCTTGCAGGTAGAACACCACGAGCCAGATGATGGCAGGGGCCAGCGCGACGATAAGGTTGACGATGAGCAGTCCGGCGCCGCTCAGCCCCACGGGCACCGCGCGGGCCAGATACTGCACGGCCAGTACGAATAGCACCAGCCCGGCAATCAGGGCGAGAGTTGCGCCCCACATGCCTCGCCGGTTGTGCGCAAGGCTGCCGTAGTGCCGTTCACAAAATGTGCGGCCGCCCAGCGTGCGGGCCGGCCCGTCGATCGGCGTATGACATACACAACAAACCGCATTAGCCATGTTGGGACCTCCGTTTCCGGTCATGTCAGATACCCACACCTGCGTCTTCACTGCTCTGTGTCTGCACAGTCTTCACGCGCACCGCACCTAACTGCGGATTGAGCGCAAAGTGGCGGCGCTCGATTTCGCGCAGCTCCATGCGGACGCGCCGGCCCCCATCAGGCAACGAGTATTCCATGCTGAGTGCATGACGGAGCCACTTCTCCGCTTCCACCAACTCGTCCTTTTGGATCAGCAGGAAGCCCAGGTTAGCCGCGGCCAGCGCATCGCGCGGATTGCGGCGGATGTCCTGGCGCAACAGTGCCTCGGCGTGCTCGCGGCGCCGGTCCGGCTCGACCAGCCGGCCCACATCAAAGACAAAGTCGAGGACGACGCGCGATAGCTCTTCCTTCTTGACATTCTCTGCCCGGTGGCGCACCACACAGCGCGTGCGCGGCAGGATCATGTCCAGCTCGCGGACCACCTGCACTTTCACCTTCACCTGGTCGTAGTCTGCCTCGTTGACATTCAGTTCGATGGTCTCCCCACTGTCCACGACCGCATGAATCATCTGCTCGCGTTCGCCCAACTGGAGCGAAACTACCAGGATCGGGCGGGCGTCACGGTTGAGCACCCGGACGACGTTCTTTTCCGCGAGCAGCACCAGGCTGTTCGTCTCCAGAGTCATTTCCGGCGTCATGGCGATGGTTTGCGGATGCGGGTACTGCACATCCAGAACTTCGATGAAGTCGCCGGAATACTCCTTGAAGATGCCGACGTGCTCGTGTATCTCGTCGCCCTCCACCAGTTCGATCACCACGCGATGGCCGATGTAGTGTTCCAGGAGCGGGTCGAACACCGTCCCCACCTGCCCCAGCACCTTCGATCCCATCATGGTCTTGAGCGAGGCGCCGCCATCCACCAGGTAGCGGCTGGCGGACTTCTGCACCCGTCCCAGGACAATCCCCAGCACCTCGTTCAACGAGTCGGTCGCGGTGCTCAGGAAGTTCCGGCCCGACCGGCCCAGCCGGCGCAGCGGCCCCGGATGGAAAGAGCGTGCGATGTCGCGCGTTCGCCGCCGCGTGCCCCACTCGGACAGTTTCTCCGGATAGCGATAGATGGCCTGAATTTCGCCGTACTCGCTGCCATAAAGCAGATAGCTTGACTCGATGTGCCGGTCGTCCTGGATTGAGTCGATATACGCGAGTTCCAGCCCCGTTGGCTCGACCTTGAGCACGCCCCAGATGAGCTTGTTGTTCGTGCGCTCCAGCGTCACGTGGAAGCCTTCCCACGACTTCAGACACCGGTCTTTGCGCGTCGAGCGCATGTACGCGCCGACCAACGTAATGACGAAAATGACTCCGATGGTAATGAGCAGCGAAAGGTCGATCATACTCGTGCGATCTGCCTTGCCGAGGTGCGCTGCCGCCTATGCGAGCCGCTTGCGCACCTCCGAAATGATGAATTCGTTGGTCGTGTGCTTGCCCGTTGCTGCCTTCGAGTAGATGAGTTCATCATTCAGCATGACTTCGAAGCGTCCATTGCTGGACGGAATCAGCGTCACGGCCTCGATGGGATGCGGCCGCCCCATGAGCGGCTTGAGCAGCGTAAAGAGCGCCTCCGCCAGACTGGCGGCCCTGGGTGTGTAGTTTCAAGACATGCAGAATTCGATGCTGATACGCATGGATCATCCTCCTGTATCTGCTCACACAAGTATTAGTCCGGCCACTCCACATCCGACTCGACAATCGTGCCGGGAACGGTGGCGCTGATCAGGACATCGAGCGCGTTGCGAATCACCGCTTGCTGAACGTCCCTTTCGTCTGCCGGCCCCAGCGGCGCGCCGTAAGGGAAGTGGACGTAGAGGGCGCGCGGCGGCTTGACGGCGGCGACAATATCCCGGTTCATCACGACACAGATCGTTGTGATGCCGTGTTCCTCCAGTGCACGCGCAATCAGTCCGACGGACTGCTGGCAGATGGGTCAACACGGCGTCAGAAAGGCAGCATGGACCCCATCGGCGGCCAGCCGGCGCGCAACCTGCGGCGCAATCTCGGTAATCAGGGCCTGCGGCTCCGGCACGTAGCCCATAAAGCTATAGATCCATGGGTAGAGGCGGCCGATGAGGCCCTGTGCGGCGAGCTGCTGGAAGTGCAGGATGGGCATCACGACGTTGATGTCCATCTCAGCGTGTTCATGCTCGTAGTGTGCATGAGCGATGCGCAGCCGGTCCACCGGAGTGTCGATATGAATCTCGCGGAACGCCGGATCCCCGAGGGGGTTCCAGGCATCGAAGGGCACATGCTGGTCAAACCGGTAGAAGCCGCACGTGCTGAGCAGCGCCACGGTTGCCTCGGCCAGGGGCCGGGCGAGCGGCGCCCAGGGCGCTGACTCGTTGAGTTGCCAGGTGAAGTGGGGATACCACTGCGCCCGGATGCGCGCTTGAGCCGCCTGCAGCTTAGTGCTGAGCATCATTTCCTCGCGCCTGAGTAAGCGCCTTGAGCCTGGCTGTGCGCCCGGACACTGGCAGGCCAGAGAGTTCAGGAATTCAGTGGAATCTGCTTTGAGTGGGCGAACTGCGCTTCAAGCTCGGCGCGACGCTCCGCGGCGGCCCGCCGGCCCTCTTCCATCACGAGATCGGCACGTGCCCGCACCATGTTCTGCAATTCTTCGCCGGACTTCGGAGCAGCCAGGAGCCCCAACACGCTGCCGACCACCGCGCCGGTGATGAGGCCGGCCAAGAACTCTGACGCCTTCATGTTCTTCCTCCAGAAGGTTCCTGCCAAAAATAAACGACACAATGCATTTGTACGAGTATAGCACAGGCACTTAACATCACAAAGTCGTTTTGCAGCCGCAAGCCTACTTACAAACTACCAACCGCGCTGATACTGGAACGGGACCTCTGTCGTGTAGCCCAGCGTACGGGCCGCGCGCAGCGGCCAGTAAGGGTCACGCAGCGACTGGCGCGCAATGAGCACCGCGTCCGCATGTCCTTCCTGTACGATGGCATCCGCCTGGTGCGGCTCCGTGATGAGTCCCACCGCGCCCGTCGGGATGCCGGACTCGCGGCGGATGCGCGCGGCAAAGGGCACCTGGTAGCCTGGGCCGAGCTTGATCTGCTGGGCCGGCGACGTGCCGCCGGACGAGACGTCGATGAGATCCACGCCTCGTTCCTTCAGGAGTCCGGCCAGGGCCACACTCTGGTCCACATCCCAGCCGCCCGGCACCCAGTCCGTTGCGCTGATGCGCACGAACAGCGGCAGCCGTTCCGGCCAGACCCCGCGCACCGCTTCTGTGACTGCCAGCAGCAACCGCGTGCGGTTGGCGAAGTCGCCGCCGTAGCTGTCGGTCCGCTGGTTGCTGATGGGCGAGAGGAACTCGTGCAGCAGATAGCCGTGCGCCGCATGGATTTCAACGACCTGGAACCCGGCCTCATGTGCGCGGCCGGCTGCACCGGCGAATGCGCGGGTGACATCTTCAATATCGGCCTGGCTCATCTCCTGCGGGGTGGGCGTCTGCTCGGAGAAGGGGATGGAGCTGGGCGCGATGGCCCCGGCCACACCCGCCTTGCGCCCTGCGTGCGCAATCTGGATGGCGGGCGTCGCGCCGTGCTCGGCCAGGAAACGGGCGACGCGCGCCAACGCCTCGCCCTGCCGGTCGTTCCACAACCCCAGGTCCTCCGCGCTGATGCGCCCCCGGGCCTCCACCGCAGTGGCCTCGACCACGACCAACCCTGCGCCGCCGACGGCCCGGCTGCCCAGGTGGACCAGGTGCCAGTCGGTCGCAACGCCGTCCTGGTTGAATACCGAATACTGGCACATGGGTGAAATCCACACGCGGTTGCGCATGGTGACCCCGCGCAACTTGAGCGGCGTGAAAAGGTGCACGTTATCTGCTGGCATGTTCGATTCCTTTATCCCTTCATTGCGGTATTTTTCCAACCTTCAACCTGCTAACCTGCAACCATGTACGTTCCTGTGCGCGCAAAGCCCAGCTTCTCGTAATACCCGCGCGTCCCGATGGCGGAGATGACCGCCAGCCGGTCGAAGCCCGCGGCGCGGGCGCGCGCCTGCGCCTCTGCGATCAGCCGTCGGCCCAGCCCCAGGTGTTGCGCTTCCCCTGCGCTGGCCGAGCCGATGCCGAGGGCCGGGCCGTAAACGTGAACTTCGCGAATCATCGCTGCGCCGGCGATTTCCGGCAGCGCATCCCACACTGCGCGGAGTTCTGCCCGCGGCGCATCTGTCGTGGGCAGGGATAACCTTAAGAAACCGGCCAGCCGTCCGCCCGGCGTCTCGTAGGAGAGAAACTCCTCATGGGAGGTGTCCGTCTCGTAGGCGTGGACGGTCAGACGCAGATCGCCGCCCTCGACCTCGCCGTGGCGCACCTCGCGGCAGCGCACGCAGCCGCAGGCCAGCCCGTGCGCAGCCATGTAGTCCTGGACGACCTGGCGCAGGTTGGATGTCTTGCTGCCTGCCACGATATCGTCCGCCGGGATGTCGCGGAACACCCGGTT
>DAOUGK010000557.1:0-2283 GCA_034429055.1 Anaerolineae bacterium
CGCCCCCAAAACCCCGTTATCAAGATACCCCTCATCCCGTGCACCCAGCGCGGGAGAGGCGGGTGAGGGCTACGAGGGCTACTTCTGCCGCGCGAAAAGCTGTGCCAGTTGCTCGGCGCCCTGCGAGTCCGTCACGGCGATAATCTCGTCGTTAACCTGCAACGTCGTGGGGCCGCGGGGCACTACCATTTCACCCTTCCGCAGGATGGCGGCGATGACCACCTTCTCCGGCAGTGTCAGGTCCTTGATCGCCATCCCGACTGCGCGGGCGCCCTGAGGAATCTTTTCCTCGACCACCATATATTCGCCCTTGCGCAGCTTCAGCAGGGTAATCATGTCGCCCAGCGACATTTCCTCCGCAATGAGCTTGGCCATCAGGTCCGCCTGGTTGATGGCAACATCCACGCAGAACATCTCATTGAAGAGCCACTGGCTGCGCGGGTTATTGATGCGCCCGATGGTGCGGGGCACGTTGTATTTCTTGCGCGCCAGGTAACAGAGCGTCAGGTTATCGGCGTCATCGGTCGTGCAGGCCGCCAACACCTGGGCATGTTGGATGTCTGCCTGCTCCAGCATGGCAGGATGGGTGGGATTCCCCTCGTAGATAACTTCCGTAGGCAGCTCGTGGTGGATGCGCGCCAGCACATCGAGCCGGTTCTCGATCAGGTGAACCTTGTGCCCCTGCGCGACGAGCAGCGTCCCTAGTTGCGCGCCGGTCCGACCGCCGCCGGCTATCAAAACGAACATATCAGGCCCCCTTTACCGCAGCAAGCCGCTTGCGCAACTCTTCGATGCCATCTTGTGTGGCGCTCAGATGAACCACATCATCAGGTTGCACGACCGTGTCTGGGTCCGGCAACTGCGCGCGGCCGGCGCGCGTAACTGCAACGAGCTGGCATTTCGAGTTTTGGATCAGGTCCTTGATTTTGCGGTCGCGCCACGCGGCCGGCACGCTGAATTCGTAGACCTCAACTTCGCCATTGCCTGCTGAAAAGACGGTTTGCAGGGGCTCGTCGCTCAGCAGCTCACCGATGCGCTGCGCACCCCACACGCTGGGGCTGACAATCTGCAGGCCGAAAATCTCATGCAGCGCCCGTTTGTGCGGGTCGAAGTTGCGCACGACGACCTGCTTGATGTTAAAGGCCGTGCGCGCCGTGTGCGCGACGACCGCGTTGATCGAGTCGGACGGCGTCGCAGCCGCCAGCGCATCTGCATGCTGGATACCCGCCCGCAGCAAGACATCCGGCGACAGCACGTCGCCCTCCAGCGTCCGCCCGCGGAAATCCGCAGGCAGGTTGCGGAACGCGTCTGAGTTGAGGTCCACGACGACGACCTTGTGGCCGCGCTTGAACAGGCCATAGGCCAGCTCCGCGCCGATACGGCCACACCCAACGACGATGACATTCATAGTTACTCTACTTTCTGCCTGGCCGGCTATTCGACCTGGTAGGGCACATCCGTGATGACGATGCCGGGCTTGCCCAGCAGCGCCAACTGGAGCCAGGTGGCCGCCTGGGTATGTAGGGCATTGGCCGCCCAGTGCTTTGGCACGAACCGCGGTACAACGACGGTAATCGTCTCGTTGGGCTGACGTTCAGCGGCAATCTCTTCGATGTATTCCAGCATCGGCTCCACCAGGAGCCGGTAGGGTGAATCCAGAATCACCAGGCGCACACCCTCGCCCCAGGTCTCCCATCGCTTGCGCACCCGTTCGGCGTCTTCCGGCTCGATCATCACATGCACTGCCGTGATGTCATCGGACAGCTTTTGGGCATAGCGCAGGGCTGCCAGCGTGCCCCGGTGCACCCCGCTCACGGGCAGGATGACGCGATGGCGCGGCACCAGGGGCGGCTCGCTGTAATCGTCCAGCGACAGACTCTTGGCAAGCCCGCGGTAATGGCGGTGGATGACGGACAGCACGAATACGATGATTGGAATCAGGATCAGGACGATATAGGCGCCATCGGTGAACTTCGTCACGGCGAAAATCAGCGCGACGATCGCCGTCAACACCGCGCCGATGCCGTTGATGATCATCTTGAACTGCCAGTTGCGCTCATAACGCAGGGTCGAGCCGCGCTCCTTGACCTCCACGTCCGGCGCGAGGTGGCCGATCTTCCACCAGCGTCGCGCCATGCCGCTCTGCGACAGCGTGAACGAGAGGAACACGCCGATGGCGTACAACGGAATCAGGTTGGTGACACTGGCATCGAAGAGGAAGATCAGCAGCGCGGCGGCCAGGGCCAGGACGCCGATGCCCCGCGAGTATACCAGGCGGCTGCC
>DAOUGK010000558.1:0-5069 GCA_034429055.1 Anaerolineae bacterium
GTGGGCGGCGAGGTAGTTTACGAGGCGACGGCCGACCGATAGATTACCGAACGTAGTGTAGGGCCTTGTGCCCGTCCTGACGCTACCCGGAGGTAGCAGCACGCCCACGAGGGGCTACGCTACGTTTCGGAAAACCAGAGGACTGGTTTATGGGGAGATGGCTTCCATGACACTGGACCTACAGACAACGCACGTCTACCGGGAAATCCACGAGCAGCCGGAGGTGCTGGCCCGCGTGTTGGCAAAGGAACGCGCCGGGGCCGAGGCGCTGGCCGCCGAGATCCACCGCCGCAACGTGGACCATGTCATCATCGCGGCCCGCGGGACCAGCGACAACGCCGCACGTTATGCCCAGTACCTGCTCGGCGCCGCCAATCGCCTCCAGGTCGGCCTGGCCGCGCCGAGCCTCTACACCATCTATGAAGCGGCGCCGCGCTTCGGCAACGCACTTGTCCTGGGCGTCAGCCAGAGCGGGAAAAGCCCTGACATCGTAGCTGTGCTGGCAGAGGCCCGCCGGCAAGGCGCGCTGACCGCGGCAATCACCAACTTCCCTGCGTCGGACCTGGGACAGGCCGCCGAATTCGTCATTGGGCTGCACGCTGGCGAGGAGCTGGCCGTGGCCGCGACCAAGACCTACACCGCGGAGCTGGCCGCGATTGCCCTGTTGAGCGTGGCGCTGGCCGGCGGAGAGCGGATGGATGCGCTGCGCCGCGTGCCGGAGCAGGTGGCGGAGGTGCTGGCGCTGCACGAGGACATCGCCCTCGTTGCAGAGCGTTACCGCTATATGGAGTCGTGCGTCACGATCGGCCGCGGCTACAACTATGCCACCGCCTTCGAGATGGCCCTGAAGCTGAAGGAGATGACCTACACGGTCGTCGAGCCGTACAGCAGCGCAGACTTTCTGCACGGCCCGCTCGCGCTTGTGGCCCGCGGCTTCCCGGTCATCGTCATCGCGCCGTCGGGCCGGATGCTGCCCGAACTCAAGGCGTTTATGGCCACCGTCCGCGAGCGGCAGGCCGAGCTGGTCGTCATCAGCGACGATGAGGCCGCGCTCAGCCTGGCGCGCATCCCGCTGGCGCTGCCCACCGGCGTGCCCGAATGGCTGTCGCCGCTGGTCAGCATCGTGCCGGGCCAACTGCTCGCCGCAAACCTGGCCTTCACCCGCGACCTGGACCCGGACCGCCCGCGCGCGCTGCACAAGGTGACAGAGACGCGCTGACGAATTGGGAATTACGAATTAAGAATTACGAAGGACGGACACAAGCATCCTGAGCGGGTGGACGGCGCAAGGGACATTGCGCCGTGCGGCCAGTCGAAGGATGACGTTTGAGACAACCGCGGAAGACGCAGAGCACACGGAAGCGCTGAAGCGATAATTTTCCCGATTTCCGTGTGCTCCGTGGCTTCCGTGGTGACTCGGTGCCTGGCTGAGAAGGTGTAAGAAATGGCTTCTGTACGTCTGCTGTTGGTGGATGACCACGCCGTCCTGCGGGCAGGGCTGCGGATGCTGTTGAGCGCGGACCCGGAACTGCAGATCGTCGGTGAGGCCGAGACCGGCAGCGAAGGCGTGCGCATGGCCGAGGAGCTGCGGCCCGATGTCGTGCTGATGGACATCTCCATGCCCGACATGAACGGCATCGAGGCCACGCGGCGTATCAAGGCGTGCTGCCCCGATATCGCCGTGCTCGCGTTGACCATGCACGAGGATGACCAGTATTTCTTCGAGATGCTGTCTGCGGGTGCGTCCGGCTATGTGCCCAAGCGCGCCGCGCCGAATGAACTGATCGGCGCCATCCACGCGGTCAGCGGCGGCGGCATGTTCCTCTTCCCATCGGTCGCCCGCGTACTGGTCAACGAGTATCTCCAGCGCCGCGACGCGCCCAGCGCCGGCGCACGCGGCTTCGAGGAACTGACCGAGCGCGAGCGCGAGGTCCTGGCGCTGATCGCGGAGGGCCACTCCAACCAGGACATTGCCGACGCCCTGGTCATCAGCGTCAAGACGGTCAACCGCCACCGCGAAAACATCATGGCCAAGCTCAACCTCCACAGCCGCGTCGAACTGGTCCGCTACGCCATCGAAAAGGGCCTCATCGAGCTCAAGTAAGAGTTGCGGGCAGAGGTAAGCCCCAGGAATTCCAAATGTAGGCGGCAAGGCATCCTGAGCGGAGGCCCGGGGGCCGTAGTCGAAGGATGAAGGCCGTGCGGGCGTTCTTCGACTGCGCTGTGCTCCGCTCAGAATGCCCGCACTCTCGCGTACATTTGGAATTCCTGAGGTAAGCCCTGCCCGCAACATCCCTTTCTCCCCTATGCTATGGCAGGTCTCCGCAACCGAAGGCTGCACGACCGTGCCACAACACGACCGAGCCACAACAAAGACGTCCTCGCGCGCGCATGGGTATAACGCCGTGCTGCGGCGCGCCGAAGGCAAGTGCGAACACGTCCTCGCGCGCGCATGGGTATAACACCCATCGCCAAGATGGGTAAACCACCCGATTTACCCCGCCTCTCCTGCCTGATATACTCGGAATAGTGAAATCACACTCGGTAACAGCACCTTACAGACAGCGGCCTGGCTTGCCAGGCAGGAAAACGGGAGGACATCATGGAAGCTCTCACCTTCGCAATCGGACTGACACTGCGGCTGGCGCTGCCCGCCGCGATGTTGTTCATGATGAGCCATTACCTGCGCACCTGGGATGCCCACCGCACGGTCTAGTTTGACTGGTTGTATTTGGAGGTTCCAATGCCTAACTTCGTTGATCTACTTGTCTTCTTCGGCATGGTTGCACTGCGCTTCGGCGTGCCGGCGCTGGTGCTGGCAGGTCTGGTGTATGGACTGAAGCGGCTCGACCGCCGGTGGGAAGCAGAAGCACACGACTATGCCGCCAAGCACCCCGAGGCGCGGCCTGCCGTTCAGCCGACCGCCCCTCGCCCGGCAGCGCCTGTCCGCATGCCTGCTCCCGCCAAGGAGCCGGTGGCGCCGTTCATCATCCCGCCGGCCATCAAAGACCAGCGCATCCAGCCGGGCCTTTCGGCCGCCATGCCTGCTGCACCTGCTTCTTCTACGAGTACGGCACCCGGTGCATCGGCAGCCTCCGCAGCTTCTGCGGCCTGCTGGGATGTGAAGGGCTGCAGCCCGGCAACCAAGAGCCAGTGTGCGGCGGCACAGCACCCTGACCAGCCTTGCTGGCAAGCCCGCTTCGATGCCGAGGGTCAGATTCCCGAGGACTGTGTCAAGTGCGACGTTTTCCAGCGCTACCCGATGGTCTGAGCCAGCAGAAACTTTCCGGAGACTAACATCATGCATAACTCAATAAGAGGGCTGGGGGAGCGCCTCAAGCGCTCCCTGTGGCCCGCGATCATCCCCACATTCGTCCTCCTGGTCCTCGCTCTATCGTTGACGGCAGTCACCAACGCTGACACGATGGCAGCCGCGCAGGCTGATGCAGATGCCATCGCCCACGCGCAGCCGGGCAAACCTGTTTGCGAAAGCTGCCACGAGGAAACCGGCGTCATCTGGGAGAACTCAACCCATGCTCGAACCGGCAAGGTGACTTGTGAGTCGTGCCACGGCGAATACAAGGAAGGTCATCCGAAGGCCGAAACGATGATCCTGCCGATGGAGTCGGAGACCTGCCACGGCTGTCATGCCGCTGCCTTCGCCGAATGGGAGCAGAGCCTGCACGGTCAGAAGAACCTGGACTGCTACGACTGCCACCCCGCTCACACGCAGGGTTTGCGGCTGCCCACCGAGGAAGAGCTCTGTTCTTCGTGCCATTCTGATGTCGAGACCGAACTGGCGCATGCGGTTCATGACATCACCGCTGTGAATTGCTCTGGCTGCCACATGGCCGTCAGCGAGCGCGAGAAGGCTGAGGCGGCCAGCGAAGGTGTCAGCGTCGTCAGCAACCACTCGTTCACGGTCGCTTCAGATGTCTGCATCCGCTGCCACAGCTCGGCAGCAGCCGCGACAGAGTCCGGCACGGGTGGGGCACCGACCCGCGGCGAGACCACCCGCCAGTTGCAGGTGGCTAACGAACGGATCGAGGAACTGGAAACACAGGTAAACACGACGACGGCGCAGGCGGCTCAGTTGCGCCGCAACGCAATCGTAGGGATGGGATTGACAATGGGTATCGGCGGGTTCCTCGGCCTGGTTATAGGCTTCGCCGGCGCCCTGCTGATTAGCCGGAGGCCACGATGACGGTCAAGAACATGAAGCACGATGCACAGCCGGACAACGGCACCCAATATACACGCAGGCAGTTCATCAAACTTGCGGCCGTAGCCGCAGGCGGCGCGGTCCTGGCGACCAATCTGCCCAAAGGTGCCAAGGCCTCGGCCCAGGCTTCAAACCAGGTCGATCCGGGCAAGACGCCGGGCACGCTGATCGACGTAAGCCGCTGTATCGGCTGCGGCGCCTGCCAGCGGGCCTGCAACGAGGTCAAGGGCCGGGAAGCGCCGGAGGTATTGCCGAGCGCACTCACGGCCAGCAACCTGACCTTCGTCGAGAAGTTCGAGCTGGCAGCGGGCCTGGAGCGCAATGTCAAGCGCCAGTGCATGCACTGCCTCGAACCGGCCTGCGTGTCAGCCTGCACGGTTGGCGCACTGAAGCGGGTGGAGCCGGGTCTGGTCGTCTGCGATACGAGCAAGTGCATCGGCTGCCGCTACTGCCAGTACGCGTGCCCGTTCGATGTGCCCACCTTCGGCTGGGACGGCGCGCTGGGCGTCATCAGCAAGTGCGACTACTGCCAGGATCGCCTGGCGGTGGGCGAGAAGGCTGCCTGCACGTCGGCCTGCCCGACGGGCGCGCTGAAGGGCGGCACGCGGGAAGAGATGCTGGCTGAAGCCCATGCGCGCATCAACGCCAATCCGGACCACTACGTGAACCACGTCTATGGCGAGTTCGAGGTCGGCGGTACGTCACGCCTCTACATCTCCGATGTGCCGTTCGAGGAGCTGGGCTTCAAGGGTCTGCCCGAACAGCGCGTGGCGCAGTACAGCGAACCGATCATGAAACGGACGCCAGTGATTGCCCTGGGCGTCGCAACGGTGGCAACGGGCCTGTT
>DAOUGK010000559.1:0-1553 GCA_034429055.1 Anaerolineae bacterium
GAAAGGAGCCGTGTCATGGATGCTGTATTGCGCGCACTCGTGGTCTATTTCGTCCTGTTGATCATCTTCCGCATCGCGGGGAACCGGACGCTGGCACAGATGACGTCGTTCGACCTGATCCTGCTGCTCATCATCAGCGAGACCATTCAGCAGGCCCTGGTGGGCAGCGACCAGTCCATCACCCACGCGTTCCTGCTCGTGCTGACCCTTGTCGGCGCGGCGGTTCTGCTGTCGCTGCTCAAGCAGAAGTCCCGCAGGTTGGAAAGATTGCTGGAGGGGGCCCCGGTCGTGGTCATCGAAAAAGGCCAGGAGCACCAGGAGCGCATGGACAAGATGCGCGTGGATGCGGCCGACATCATGGAATCTGCGCGGCAGCAGGAGGGCCTGCGCCGCCTGGATGACATCGACTACGCCGTCGTCGAGCGCAACGGGGAAATCACAGTCATACCGAAGGAGGGCGGGAGTAAGTAAGCGGCCAGGTGGTGGGCGGCAGCCAAAGTTGGTTCATGTTTGCCCGTATGTAAAATTTTATACTTGACGACGGCCCGGCGTTCATGTAATATACACGAAGGTCATCGATCATTCAGGTCGACGCTGTAAATGCGCCGCAAGATGCACATGAGTCTCTGGTAGTTTCAGGAGGCTACTATGGCAATGCGCAAGCAGGTCGGCAGACAGTACGGCACCGTGGTGCTGGCCGTGCTGGTCATCCTCTCTATCGGCGCCACTGCAGCAGTTGCGGGCGCACCGGCCGCGCCGCTCTTCCAGTCTCCGCCCCCTACGCCCCCGGCCAACGACAACTTTGTGGACGCGATCGGGATTGACACCGCTGCTCTTCCCACCACCGTACAGGTCGATAACTCCTATGCGACCTTCGAATGGGGCTACGAAAGCCAGCCCTGCTCCGTGGACCGCACCGTGTGGTACCGTTTCATCCCCACAGCCTCGGGCATGTACCGGGTCGATGCGTGGGGCAGTTGGGCGCCGGACCCCGTTGTGGTCGTCTATCGCGACTTCGGCGGCGGGCTGCCGGGCCTGAACTACATGGGCTGCGCCGAATACGGCAACCAGATGACCTTCACGGTCGAGGCCGGGGGTGTCTACTACCTCCAGGCCGGCAACAAGGGCTGGGATAGCTATGGCGGTATGTTGAACCTTAACCTGAGCGTGGTTCCGCCGCCGGCCAACGACGACTTCGCCAATGCCACTCAGATCACGGCGCTGCCTTTCTCGGACTCGGTGTATGTCGCAGGCGCCACGCTGCAGCCGGGCGAGCCGCTGTCCGGCTGCTCATGGGGCAGCCCGAACCGCTCCATCTGGTATCGCTACACCGCCTCTGCGGATGGCTCGGTGACGTCCACGAACTCGCCGAACTTCACGAGCGTGCTCGCCGTGTATACCGGCGACGAGCTGGCGGGCCTGACCCAGGTCGGGTGCGTCGGCAGCTATAGCACGCTCGTCTTCAAGGTTCAAGCCGGTGTCACGTATCATTTTCAGGTGACCAATATCTATGGCGACTATGGCGACGCCTACTTCAATCTCCAGGAGACCCC
>DAOUGK010000560.1:0-2600 GCA_034429055.1 Anaerolineae bacterium
ACCCTCCGCGGCCTGGAGGCGGCGCGGCAAACGCTCGAACGCGAGTGGCAGCCTGTCATCAGTCCGACCGGCCTGGTGCGCCAGGAGAGCCGGCTCAAGGCGCAACTGCGCATTGCGGCCCTGCCGGATGGTCTGGACCCGGACGAGCTGGCCCTGCAGGATGTGGGGCGGTGGCAGCAGGTCATCGCGGACGCGCGACCGGTGGTGGACTACTATTTGAACGTCGTCGCGCGCGAGGAGGACCTGACCACGGCGCACGGCAAGGCCAAGGCTGTGGAGCGGCTGGCGCCGCTGATTCGCGAGATTGCCAACCCGGTCGAGCGGGCCCATTACCTGCAATTGCTGGCGCGCATGGTGCAGACCGATGAACGGCTCGTCGCTGATCAGGTCATGCAGGCGGGACGCCTGGATGAGCGGCGGGGCGGGCCGGAGGAAATGGCGGGCCGCGGCCGGGCAGCGGGCCGGGCCGCCGCGCCTACACCGGCGCCACGGCCAACGATCTCGGCATCGCGCTATGGGCTGGAGGAGTATCTGCTGGGCTGGCTGTACCTGCGGCCCGATCTGCTGGCCGCGCTGGATGCGGATATGATTACCCACCAGGCGCCGCCGCTCAGCCCGGATGACTTCAGCCGGGAAGACAACCGGGCGCTGCTGGTCGAACTCCAGGCGCTGCCGGCCGGTGCGCTCAACCAGACGGCCGAAGACCGGCTCGCGGAACTGCCGGAGGTGCTGGCGGAGCGCGGCCGCTATCTCGTCGAGCAGGTGCAGCACCGGCCGTCGCTGACGGACGAGAAGCTGCTGAAAGACCTGGGGGATTCGCTGTTGCGCCTGCGCGAGCGTAACCTGGGGGAGCAGGTGCAGCAGGTGCGTTTTCTGATCCTGGAAAACCAGGAAGGCGGTTCGCCCGATGAGGCGCGCACGCTTCGTGAGCTGATGGCGACCTATACGGCCCAGAAAGGGCACATTCATAAGCTATTGAGCACGCGGACGATGGTGGGCTTGCTGGCCCAACGCAAGCCCGCGGCTGCGAGTGAGAACTGATGCAGGGAGAAGGAAAGGACGAATATGGCTGCTGAGCGCAGGCGCCGTACCACCCGTGCTGAACAAGATATGGCGGGCCGTGAGTCGGCTCCGGCGGCCGCACGCGCGCCCAGGGGAGAGGAAGCGCGGTCGCGTGCTGCCAGCCGCAAGGCGCCGGCGCGCGGGCTGCTGGCGGAAGATGAGCTGGAGCGCGCGGTCGAGACTGGTTTGCCGGCAGAAGACGAGGTCGCCGGCGGGGATGGTGAAGGCGGCGAAGACCTGGTCGAAGTGCGCGTGGCGCTCGGTCCGGACGGTCTGCCGCAGATGCTCACCGATGCACCTGGCGATGACACCACGCCGGTCATCGAGCGCGACCTGAACCTGGAGCAGGAGGTCGAGAAGGAGGCCCACCGGCCGCTCGATGAGGTCATTGAGGAGTGGGGCGACCCCACGGTGACGAGCGATCCGGTGCGCATGTACCTGCACGAGATTGGCCGCACGGCGCTGCTCACCGGCGAAGAAGAGGTCACGCTGGCGACGGCCATTCTCGAGGGCAAGGACGCCATCCAGAAGTTGAAGGCCGAGGACCTGGACGAGGATACGCGCGATGCGCTGATGCTTGTGCGCCAGCGCGGGCGTGCGGCCGAGCAGCGGCTGGCGCAGGCCAACCTGCGGCTGGTGGTGAGCGTCGCCAAGCGTTACGTGGGCCGCGGGATGTCGTTCCTGGACCTGATCCAGGAGGGCAACATCGGGCTGCTGCGCGCGGTGGATAAGTTCGACCCGACGCTGGGCTACAAGTTCAGTACGTATGCGACCTGGTGGATTCGCCAGGCGATCAGCCGGGCCATTGCCGACCAGGCGCGCACGATCCGCATCCCCGTGCACATGGTGGAGAGCATCAACCGGCAGATTCGGGTCCAGCGGCGGCTGATGCAGGAGCTGGGCCGCGACCCGACGCCGGAGGAGATTGCCATCGAAATGGACTATCTGGCCGCGGAAGACCGGCAGGCCATCGAGGATGCGCAGGCCGCCGGCCAGCCGCTGGATGCCATGCTCGCACGGCGGCTACAGATTGCGGCGGCGAAGGTGCGCCGGGTGATGCGCATCTCGCAGGAGCCGATGTCGCTGGAGACGCCTGTCGGCACCGAAGAAAACAGCTCGCTGGCCGACTTCATCGAAGATGACAGCGTGCCCGGCCCCGCGGATCAGGCGAGCCGCCACCTGCTGAAAGAGCAGATGAGCGAAATCCTGAGCGGGTTGAGCGAGCGGGAGCGCAAGGTGCTGGAGATGCGGTTCGGGCTGAAGGACGGCACGGCGCGCACGCTGGAAGAGGTGGGGCAGGAGTTCGGCGTCACGCGCGAGCGCATCCGGCAGATCGAGGCGAAGGCGCTGCGCAAACTGCGCCATCCCATCCGCAGCCGCAAGCTGCGCGACTACTTGGGCTAACAGCGCGGCCTGCTGTTTTTGACGGCAGGCGTGCTTATCCGTATAATAGCGTACAGTAATCCGCGATAGCTCAATCGGCAGAGCAAGCGGCTGTTAACCGCAAGGTTGGAGGTTCGAGTCCTCCTCGCGGAGCT
>DAOUGK010000561.1:0-10034 GCA_034429055.1 Anaerolineae bacterium
AGGGCAGATAGTAGAGCTCGCCGGTGGTGGTGTCGCGCGTCAGGTTGAGTGCCCACGTTTCGAAGCCGTCTTCCCACTTCTCCCCGGTATAGGGATTGACCTGGTTCAGGTAAGGGGCCCAGTTGAGGATGCGGCCTTCCTGGATGAGGTCGAGCAGGTGGGGATTCTCGAGGACCGAGACACGCGGGGTGCCTGCAGCGAATTGGGTGCGCACCCATTGGAGGTAGGCATCTTCACCGCCGGGCGCCTTGAGTTCGACCAGCACCTTCACCTTCGGATGTTTGGCCATGTAGGCATCCGCGAGGGCCTGATAGGTCTGGACATCGGAGGATTGGATGCTGATGACAATCTCGCCTTGCAGTTCCTGACTGGCGGTCTCTTCTTCCACCTGGATTTCGACAACCTCTTCGGCGGCAGGTTCTGCGGCAGCAGGTTCAGGCGCCGCCGTCTCGGCGGCCTGTGCCGGTTCTGCCGCCGGCGCGGCCGGCGCAGGTGCGACCGGTGCACAGGCAGAGAGGAGCAGGGACAAGACAAGGCTGAGGACGATGAGTGTCGGTATGCGTTTCATGCTATGTGCCTCCTTTTCCCGGGACAGAGGATGTGAGCATCACATTTTGGAGCGAAACAGCCGGCTAGTCCAGTCAATCTCACCTCTTGCTTGCACGGAGCAACGCCCGGCGCGGGCAGATCGGCGGAACACAGTCGCGGGGGAGGCCGACCGTGTTCTGAGGGAAGTTGATAATGAACGTACCGACTTTATGAGTATACCACAGACATCCGAGCCGGGGAAACTCGGAACCAAACCTAGAAGGCGCCTTGGGACTGATGGTAACGCAGTTTGCGCCAATCCGTCCCAAGGCGCCGTATGAGCTGGGGTAGCGATCCTGCCTGCGCTACGTTCTGATCTGCTAGAGAATCGACTTGAGTCGCTCCATGAAATAGCAGCAGTTGGCGAACGAAACATCGGGCGGGAAGGAATGGTCGGGACCCGGCACGTAGCCGCCCTCCCGGACGAGGGGCGCGACGCGGGCCATCTCGGCATCGATGGCTGCGGGGCCTTGTGCCGCAACACGTTTGTCAGCTCCGAACCACAGGCGCAGGTCGCGGCCATATTCACGGCGGATTTTCAGGACATCCATGCCGCACTGCACCTCGAAGGGGTACAGCACATTGATACCCGCATCCAGCCAGATCGGGATCAGGAGCCTGATGTCGCCATCACTGTCGAGCGAGATGAACTCGACGCCTCTTGAACGCAGGAAGTCCACCACCCGGCGGTAGCGCGGCAGCATATAGCGCCGCGCCTGTTTCGGCCCCAGCAGTGGGCCGGCCTTGTAGGCCATGTCCTCCCAGAAGCCGAAGACATCAACATCGGTGTAAGTCAGGATCTGATCCATCATCTGGATCATGAAATCCGCATTTGCGTCCATCATCTCTTCCACGAAGGCGGGGTCATCGTAGAAGAGCGTGCACAGCCTTTCCACGCCGACCATGTTGCGCAGGGGACCGAAGAACCCGCCCCAGCGATCGGCAATGATGATGAGCGGGAAATCGCGCGTGCGGTAGGCGGTCAGCCTCTCCTTCCAGTTGGGACCCAGGCGCATCGCGAGGTCAGGCTTCATCCGTTCGCGCCAGAAGCGCCGGAAGTCCTCCCGGGTCTCAACGGGAAAACGCACGAACTGCGGCATCGATGACATGGGCTGGTCTTTCCGTTCCCGCATCAGAATGCCCTCGTGGTTGATGTAGAGGATCGTACGTTCGTCCTCTTCAACCACCTCATGCGCAAAGGGCGGGCAAGGGTGGAACCAACCGGCCTGCCATTCCCAATGGTCAACTTGAAATGGCGGCGTGTCCGGGTTGTAGCCCTCGCTGATCCATCTTTCGATGGTTTCCGGCCACGCGCCAAAGTGGCGGTACGGGGCCCGATCCCGGGCCTGGTAGCGCATCGTGGCCAGAAAGCGCGCTCGATCGGTCATTGGTTCAGGAATATCCACGAACATCGCCTCCTTAGATGGTCGACTGTGATCTGCCGAAGTGGAAAGAAAACCTTAGAGCCCTCCGAGAATTGCTCTGGCCGGTCTCGGCTGTGGCTTCGCCACAGCACACCGAGCCAGGGGCCACGGTCGGAGACCGGCCCCAGCGTTTTCGGATAGATACTTAGCCTGTTGATAGTACCGCATCTCTCTCTCGCAGGGCGGGGATCGTGTTCGGATCGACACCCAGCAGCCGGGCCTTGCGCTCCAGATAGTACAGCCAATTCGCGTATGGAATGTCGGGTGGCACCGCGTGATCCAGAGTCGGAATATACCCGCCATCCTCGATGAGTGGGGCAATGCGGTTCAACTCGGCGTCGATGGCCGCAAAGTCCGTGATGAGCTCACGCTTGTCGATGCCACCGGCCAGGCCGAGCGCGTGTCCATAGAGGCGGCGCATTTCGACCGGGTCCATGCCGGCCGCGCGTTCGAGCGGCCAATGGACGGTGACGCCCATCTCGATGAAGAGCGGAATGAGCACCCTGGTGTCGCCATCGCTGTCGAGCCAGATATGCCGGATGCCGTGGCTATTCAGATGGGCGATGATGCGCCGGTAGCGCGGCAACAGGAACTTGCGGAAGAGCTTGGGGCCGATCAGGGGACCGCCCTTGCCGGCAAAGTCCTCGAAGAAGTTGAAATAGTCGAATTGCAGCCGGTCGAGCGCCGGGTGGGTCAGCTCGATCAGATAGTCCGTGAGGTAGTCCAGGATATCCTCAGCCAGCGGCGGGTCGTCGTAGAAGACCAGGCACGCGTTCTTCGTACCCATCAATGTGCGGAGCCAGGAGTACAGGCCGAAGCAGCCGTTGTGGGTCAGCGCCAGCGGATAGTCGCGGCCGTTCAGCCGGCGCACCTCGTCATTCCACCATTGCGGATAGCGCGCCGGAGAATGCGGGTTGAAGCGTCGTTTCACCGCAGCCCAGTCGTCGCGATTGACCACGGGCCAGCTCAGTCCCTGATCCATCGACATGCGCGTGCCGTGCGCCTCGCCTTCTTTGAGCGCCTTGGTGACCCGGCCATCGGAATAGCGCTTGACGATGTAGCGCTCATCCTCCGAGAGCGTCTCCTCATCGTAGGGGGGCAGCATACCCAGCACGTTCAGCCCCAGGTACTCGATGCGTTCCAGACCGAAGTATGCACAACCTCGGATCAGGTCGCCGACATGCACATCGCGCGGCATACCCTCGGACCACCAACGGTCAAAGGTCTGACCCCATAGCCCCAACTCGTGGTTGAATCCGTAATCTACGGTGCCGAATTCCAGGGTGCGTAAGAAACGGTCGCGACTATTCATGGTACCTCGCAGGTTTCAGTGGACGCCCGAGCGGTGAGCATCATATTCGTCAAGCATAGCATCCAGCCGGCGCCGGTAGTAGGCGAAATTCTCGAACGAGACATCCGGCGGTGTGGCATGGTCTACGTGGGGGATGTAACCGTTAGCCAGCAGCGCCGGCACCCGGCGTTCCAGTTCCTGGTCAATGGCGTCTTTGCCGGCGGCCAGCGCCTTCTTGTCAATGCCGCCTTGTAAGGCCAGCCTCGGGTACTGCCGGCGGATTTCGACGACATCCATGTGTGACTGCACCTCGAAGGGATACATCGCAGTGACGCCGCCTTCGATGAACAACGGTATCAGCTTGCGGCAGTCGCCGTCGGTGTCGACCATCAGGACATCGACGCCGTGGTCGCGCAGCAGGCTGCTCAACTTCTGGTAGGGCCGGAGCATGAAGTCGTGGAACATGCGTGGCGAGATGAGCGGCCCTGCCACGTAGCACATATCCTCCCAATGCACGCACAGGTCAGGCTTGATCTGCGTCAGCACCTGGTCGTAGAGCGTAACGTAGAAGTCGGCCAGATAGTCGAACATGTCGTGCATCCAGGCCGGGTCATCGCACAGTGACGTCAATGTGCGCTCAAGGCCCAGGATCTGGCGCACGGTGCCGAAGTAGCCCGTGGCGCCGCCGCCCAGCGCGAGCGGGTAGTCGCGCGCGCGATACTCGGCCAGCAGTGCATCCCAGTTGGCGGGCAGACGCGGTTTCAAGGCAGGATCGTAGCGGTCGGCCTTGAAACGCTCCCATTCCTGCCTGTTATGGACCGGGTAGTCGATCCATTCCGGCATGCCCAGTTCGGGTTTGTGGATGCGTGATACGATGCCGAATCCATCCCGCCGGATGATGAACTCCTCCGTTTCGTCCAGCACCTCACTGGGGTAGGCCGGACAGGTGTTGTAGTTGATGTCAAGACAGGCCACGCCTCGATCTAACCCGAAGAACCGGCTCACGTCATGCTCGCGGGCGGATTCTCCATTCAGGCCGACGCCAATACCTCCGCTGGACACCCACGAGCCGTAGGATTCCTGGGCGCGAATCGCCTGTTCGGTCCCAGGCAGCCCCTCTTGGTACCAGCGTTGGATGGCGCCCGACCAAAAGCCCAGTTCCCAGCGGGGCGTGTGCGCAGCAGGCTGGCAGCGTAACGTCGCAAGGTGTTGCTCTCTCAGGTTCATCGGGCCTCTTTCAGTTCGACAGGGTGCTGTGTTTACGCCAGGAGGAGAACCAGTCGTACAAGAGCGACTAAGATGAGCGGAAGCGCGATCTGAACGGCGGTCACAGTCGCGAAGAGCCGCCAGAGCCGGCCGCGCTTGAGTGCTCTCTGATAAAAATGGGCGCTGAGATATACCAATACCAGCCAACCAAGCATCATCAGGATGACGGAGACGCTGTCCCATAGACGCCAGGCAAAGCCCGATGCGTACGCCCACATCAGAGGATGCACGGCAAAGCTGGTGAGCGCGGCCCAGCCTGCCAGACCGAGCCCGGCGGTCACGAGCGTCAGAACGCCGACCAGCAGATGCTGACGCCAGGTAAGTGCGCGTTTGTCGCGGTACATCCGACTCAAGTCGTCTCCTTCTGCCAGTCTGCTCGCACTGAGCTGAGCTTATCCAGCAGCAGGCTGCGCGTATCTTCGCCATCTATGAGAGAGGACGTCCGGGCGTACTCTATCAGCTTGTCGAGGCGCTTCAGGTAATCCTGGCGTGCGCGTTCGTGCAGCTCCGCGATTTTCGCTGCGTTTCCCCCGCTCGCCTTGAGGCGCACCATCTCACGTTCATATGGGGCCCGCCAACCGTATGGCGCTTCCCCCGAATCAACGATGGATTCAAGTGCGCGATGTTTGTCACCCACCAGCCTGGCACTGGCCTTGTTCATCAACCAGATCGTCCCCAGCATAAGCACCGCCAGGACGACGGTTGCGATCAGGATGCCGGCGCCCAAGGCGATCAAAGCTCTACCCCCTGCAAGCTGAGTTCTGGTGCCAGATGGCAGGCCACCCAGTGCTCCGGCTCGATCTCGCGCCATGCGGGCGGTTCTGTGCGGCAGCGGTCGACTGCGTGCTGACAGCGCGGGTGGAAGTAGCATCCTGTAGGCGGTTTGGCCGGATTGGCGACTTCGCCTGTCAGCAAGATCTGCTCACGTTTGAGGCGGGGATCAGGCTTGGGGATGGCCGAGAGAAGCGCCTCGCTGTAGGGGTGTGCCGGGTTGCGGAACAGCTCGACCGTGGAAGCCAGTTCTGCCATTTTGCCCACGTACATCACACCCACCCGGTGCGAGATGTGGCGGATCACGCTCAGGTCGTGCGAGATGAACAGATAGCTCAGGTCGAGCCTCTCTTGCAATTCGAGCAGCAGGTTGAGGATCTGGGCGCGTACCGACACATCGAGCGCGGAGACCGGCTCGTCACAGACGATGAACTGGGGGCTGGTCGCGAGGGCGCGCGCCACGGCAATGCGTTGGCGTTGCCCGCCGCTGAACGCGTGAGGATAGCGTTTCAGATAACGCGGGTCGAGGCCGACCAGCGTCATGAGCTCCTGCACGCGGTCGATGACATCGTTGCGTTTTGCACCGCCGATGGTGAGCGGCTCGCCGATGATGTCCAGCACGCTCATGCGCGGATCGAGCGATGAATAGGGGTCCTGGAAGATCATCTGCATGTTCGGGCGTACCTGGCGCAATTCCTCCCGCTCTAGCGCCAGGATGTCGATGCGCTTGCCATCATTGAGGTGATAGACGATATGGCCATCGGTCGGCTCGATCGAACGGAGCACGCAGCGGCCCAGCGTGGTTTTGCCACATCCTGACTCACCGACCAGGCCCAACGTTTCGCCGCGTCTGACGAAGAGATCGACGTCATCGACGGCTTTTACATAGCCCACAACGCGGCGCAGGAAAGTCGACTTGATGGGAAAGTACTTCCTGAGGGACTTGACTTCAAGCACTAACTCGCTGCCGTCTTTGTGTAAGCCCAGGCCAACGTTTCCTCTACTATCCATAGGTTGCCTCACAGAGCTGCGATGATTCTCGGCAGACACCGCACTAAGTGCCCTGGCTCGACCTCAACCAGGGCTGGGACCTCCGAATCACATTCCCCGGTGACGCAGTAACGGCAGCGCGTACTGAAACCACAAGCGGGTGACAGGTTCAGGGGTACGGGCACCGTACCTTCAATGGAGTTGAGACGCGTGCGCGGTTGCTGGCGCAGCGTCGGGATGGAACGCAGGAGTTCCTGGGTGTACGGGTGGAGCGGTCGGTGGAAAATGGTGTCGACACTGGCATATTCCACGATCCGGCCCAGATACATCACGCCAACCTGATTGGCAACTTCGGCGATGACCCCCATGTCGTGAGTGATGAAAATCATAGCCATGCCGAAGTCGTGTTGCAGATTCTTCATGAGCCGCAAGACTTGCGCCTGTACCGTGACATCCAGGGCTGTGGAAGGCTCATCCGCGATCAGGATCGAGGGCCGGCAGGAGAGGGCCATGGCGATCATCGCGCGCTGGCGCATACCACCCGAGAGCTGGTGGGGGTAGTCCTTCATGCGCTGCGTGGGGTTCGACATCTGGACGCGGCTGAGCATGTCGACGGCGATATCGTACGCTTCGCGTTTGTCCTGCGTCGTATGCAGCAGGATGCCTTCGGTGATCTGGTCGCCGATCGTGTGCACGGGCGAAAAGGCCTTCATCGGCTCCTGAAAGATCATGGCGATCTCTGCGCCGCGGATGCCGCGTGCTTCGGCGCCGTTGGCGTCGAGTTGAACCAGGTCCACCAGATCCATACCATTCTTCCGCTGCAGCATGATGCTGCCCTCCACCACTCCCGGTTTCGGGACGATGCGCAGCAGAGCCTGGGCCGTCACGCTCTTGCCGCAGCCGGATTCGCCGACCAGCCCCAGCGTGTGCTGCCTGTGCACCTCGAAGTCCACGCCGTCGACTGCCTTGAGAAGGCCTTCATCCAGGTGGAAATGGACTTTGAGGTTCTTTACATCCAAGATCGTGTTGCTGTTGCCGTTCACGGTCTATCCTTCTCCCTGCGAAAGTGAGCGCGCGGGTGACAACTCATTTGTAGGGATCGGCTGCATCGCGCAGACCGTCCCCCAGGAAGTTAAAGGCGACTACGGTGACGATGATCCATAGGGCTGGCAGCAACAGCCACGGGTTCAGGGCGATAGTTACCACATCCTGCGACTGGCGCAGCAACACACCCCAGCTTACCGCCGGCGGCTGCAATCCCAGGCCGAGGAAGCTCAGCGACGTCTCACCCAGGATCGTGTTCGGAATGGAAAGGGTCAGCGAGACGATGATGTAACTGGCAAAGGAGGGCAGGAGGTGGCGCAGGATGATGCGGAAATCCGTGGCGCCGGCCAGCCGGGCCGCCTCGCAGAAGGCCTCCTCACGCAGTGACAGCAGCTTGCCGCGCACCACGCGTGCCAGGCCCGCCCACCCGATGATGGATGTGATGACCACAATGCCCAGGTAGACGCGCACCATCGGCCAATCGGTCGGCAAGGCTGCGGCCAGCGCCAGCCAGAGCGGGATGGTGGGAATGCACACGATCATGTCGATGATGCGCTGGATGACCGTGTCCACCGTGCCGCCAAAGTAGCCGGATATCCCGCCGATCAGCATCCCGAGAACAAACGTCAATGCTACGCCCACCAACCCGATGGAAAGCGAGATCCGGGAACCGTACAGGATGCGCGTGAACAGATCGTGGCCCAGGTTGTCGGTGCCCAGGAGAAACAGGGGGCCGCCATCATCCACGCTCAACAGGTGCACGTTGGTCCGGAAGATGCCTAACAGTTTGTATTCCTCGCCCCGGCCGAGGAAATGCACGCGGTACTTCTCTTCCGGTACGGTCACGAAGACGCGCTGTAGCGTCTCCGGATCAGTTCCGCGCTTCAGGCCGTAGACAAAGGGCGCCTGCCATTTGCCGCTCTCGTCCACAAAGCGGATAGCCTGCGGTGGGGCATACTTATAGTCGGTGAAGCGTGTGTCCGGCAGGGTGAAGCTCAGAAAGTCCGCAAAGATCGCACACAGGTACAAGACAATCAGGACCGGGGCTGCGACGATTGCCAGCTTGTGCTTGCGGAGCTTCCACCAGATCAACTGCCATTGTGAGGCGATGTAATAAGCCTCTTGTGTGGTCGCCGTCGTCTGGCCGGGCACGGGATCCGGCATCCCCCCGATGCGACCGCGCTTGCTGCCCGATCCCGCCTCAGTAACGATGTCCGTTGCCATGCTGTTCGGTCCTTCCTCAGGATTCCTCGGTCACTGCGCCAAAACGGATGCGCGGGTCGAGAATGGCGAGCAGAATATCGGAGAGCAATGTTCCGATCACCGTAAGCACGCTGGTCATCAACAGGAAGCTGCCGGCCAGCGGCATGTCCTGCACCATAACCGCCCGCAGCAGCAGCGGTCCCATCGTCGGCAGATTGAGCACGATTGAGACCAGCGCTTCACCCGAGATAATGCCAGGCAGAAGCCAACCGATGGTGCTGATCAGGGGGTTGACCGCCAGCCGCACCGGGTATTTGAACAACAGCTTGCCCTCCGGCACACCTTTGGCCCGTGCCGTGATGACGTACTGTTTCCCCAGTTCGTCGAGCATCATCCCTCGGGTCACGCGGATCAAGCCCGCCGTGCCGGAGATGCCGATGACGACCATGGGCAGCCAGACGTGCTTGGCCAGGTCGACCACTTTGGCCAGGCTCCAGGGCGCGCCCACAAACGGCGGCGAGAAAAGGCCGGTCAGCGCAACGCCGGTGCTGGCGAAAACTGTGTACAGGATGAACAGGGCGATCAGGAACCCGGGCACTGAAATGCCCAGGAAGCCGATAAACGTCGCCACGTAGTCAAAAATAGAATACTGATGCGTGGCCGCGAGGATGCCGATCGGGATCGCCAACGCCCAGGTGAAGGCCAGGGAAAGCAGCGAAATCACCATGGTGAGCCAGATGCGATCGCCGATCACCTCCGTGACCAGGCGTTCCGATTCCATCGAACGGCCCAGGTTGCCCTCCAGTACGATCCCCTTAATCCACAGGAAATACTGCTCATAGAGGGGCTTGTCGAGGTTGTACATCATCAGCAGGCGCTGGATCTGCGAGCCATCCATCTCGACGCCAGACTGGCGAAGCTGGTTGATGCGCGTGGTGACGAAATCACCCGGCGGGAGCTGGATGATGACGAAGATGATGATGCTCAGACCGATGAGCAGTGGGATCATCTGCAGGACACGTCGTGCGATATAGCCCAGCATCGGCACTTCCTTTCCGACTGTTACGACAGCCTGAGTCCAGGTTGCAGGTTACTCATCTGCCGAAGAACAACCTGCAACCTTCCGGCCTGTAACTACAGTTACGCCCTATAGAAGGCCTGCTCCATAGCGAGCGTCTGGGCGATCGAGAACGCCAGCTCGTTTGAAGTGACGTTGCCGAGCCTCTTGTTCTCGATGCGCGGCTGCTTGTGGTTGATGCTGATCGGGAAGTACCACACGCTGTCGTAGATCATTTTCTCGCACTCTTTGGCGACAGCGCGGCCTTCGGATGGCGGCACATCCATAACAGACGCGACCTTGTCGTAGAGATCCTTGACGACCTGCGGCGGTTCCTCGCCCTCCGCGCCGCCGGTGGCTCGCCACGTATTCCAGAGCGAGCCCCAGAGGTCGAAGCCGT
>DAOUGK010000562.1:0-7866 GCA_034429055.1 Anaerolineae bacterium
CGTGTTCAGCATGGACGGCGACATCGCGCCGCTGGACAGGCTCAGCGAGGTCGCAGAGCGGTACGGCGTGCTGACGATGGTGGATGATGCGCACGGCGAGGGCGTGCTGGGCCACGGCGGCCGCGGCATCGTGGACCACTTCGGGCTGCACGGCGTCTTCGACCTGGAGATCGGCACGCTCAGTAAGGCGTTCGGCGTGGTCGGCGGCGTCATCGCCGGCAAGAAGGCCATCGTGGACTACATCCGCCAGCGGGCGCGGCCCTTCCTCTTCTCCAGTGCGGTCACCCCGGCCGACACCGCGGCCTGCCTCGCGGCCGTGGACCTGCTGGAGGAATCCGAGGAGCTGGTGGCGCGGCTGTGGGAGAACGCGCGCTACTTCAAGGCCGCTATGCAGGGGCTGGGGTTCGACACAGGCCGGTCGGAGACGCCGATCGTGCCGGTGATGCTGGGCGACGCGGGGCTGGCCAAGGAGTTCAGCCGCCGCCTGTTCGACGCGGGCGTCTTTGCCATGTCCATCGGCTTCCCCACCGTGCCGCGCGGGCTGGCCCGCATCCGCGTGATGAACACCGCTGCGCACTCGCAGGCCGACCTCGATCAGGGGCTGGCCGCATTTGCGCAGGTCGGCCGCGACCTGGACGTCATCCAATAGGGACGGTCCGCGACCAGAATTGCCATTCATGGTACATTGACGCTGTGTAACGCCCGTGGTATGATTGTGTCACTCGAGGATGAACGTCGATGCGTTCACGGCTGATTATCTCTCCATGATCGGAGCACTGCTATGAAAAAACGGTTCATGCTGCCGCTGATCGTTTTGCTCGTCCTATTAACTCTGACGGCCTGTGAACGGGATCGGCCCGTCGAGACGCCAGAGGCGACGCCTGCCGCTGCGCAGGGGACGGTGGTTGCCACCTTCACGCCGCCCAGCGCAGAGACGCGCGTGAGCGTACCCGCGGCGGAGGCCACCCCCAGCGGGCAGGCCACGACCGCACCCGCAACCGCGACCACGCCGACCGCGCCCGCGCCCCAGCCGGTCACCGCCGGCGCGCCGGCAGGGTCTTTCGATTACACTGTCGTTGCGGGCGACACCTTGGCCTCGATTGCGGCGAAGTTCGATGTCACCCAGGATGAAATCGTCAAGCTGAATACCCTGGCTGACCCGAACAAGCTCGTCCTGGGCCAGGTGCTTAAGATTCCGGGCGCGGCGCCAGCGGGCGGCGCGGCCGCAGCCAGCGGCAGCACGTCCTCCGGCACGTCCGGCAGCCCGACCGTCTACGTCGTGCAGAGCGGTGACACCCTGGGCAGCATTGCCCGCCGCTTCAATACCACCGTCGCAGAGCTCATGCGCCTGAACAGCATCGCCAACCCTGACCGCATCAGCGTGGGCCAGAAGCTGACGGTGCCGGCGGCCGGCGCCACGACCGGCTCGACTACGACCACCACGGATCAGAGCGGCAATCGCACCTACGTCATCCAGAGCGGCGACACGCTGCTTTCTGTGGCGCGGCGCTTCGGCGTAACGCTGAAGGACCTGCAGGCCGCCAACAACATCACGAACCCGGATCGCATCTATCCCGGGCAGGTCATCAAGATCCCGTAAAGGGACAGCGACGTAATCGCATCTGACGCCAGGTGCTCGTCGGGACGACTGACGCGCACCTGGCGTTTTGCGTCTCGCGCCGATGACCGGCGCAGGAATTCCGAATGCAGGCGGCACAGCATCCTGAGCGGAGGCCCGCAGGGCCGCAGTCGAAGGATCGCCACGGTGCCGGCGTGCTTCGACTCCGCTCACCGCCAGCGGCGGCCTCCGCTCGGCATGCCTGCACCCTCGCGCAGATTTGGAATTCCTGCACACGGCGAAAATTGCTTGACACCGCCCCACCGAAGGACTATACTTCAGGCAGATGCTGCTCTGCAGCAGCATCTGCACCAGTGGCCCGCGTAGGAGCCAGGCATGGAATATAAGGACTATTATAAGATTCTGGGTGTGGAACGGAACGCGGACGAAAAAGAGATCAAGAAGGCTTACCGGCGGCTGGCGCGCCAGTTTCATCCTGATATGAAACCGGGCGACAAGGCCGCCGAAGCGCGCTTTAAGGAGATCAACGAAGCCAACGAGGTCCTGAGCGACCCGGAGAAGCGGCGCAAATACGACGAGCTGGGTCAGAACTACCAGCGCTGGCAGCAGTCCGGCGGCGCACCCGGCGGCTTCGACTGGAGCCAGTGGGCGGCGAGCCAGCCCCGCGGCGGTCAGCCGGGCGGGCCGCGCGTGGAATACGCCAACGTCGAAGACCTGTTCGGCGGCAGCGGCGGCTTCTCGGACTTCTTCGAGGCCATCTTCGGCGGCATGGCGCAACAGCAGGCCGCCGGCAGCCGCACGCGCTGGGCCGGCGGCGCGCCCGCGGCGCCTGCGCGCGACATCGAACAGGAAGTCGAAGTCACCCTGGAGGAAGCCTTTCAGGGCACGCAGCGCCTCATGGAGCTCGACGGCCGGCGGCTCGAAGTCAAGATTCCCGCAGGGGTCAAGACCGGCTCGCGCGTCCGCATGGCCGGTGAGGGCCTGCCCTCCAGTCGTGGTGGAACTGCGGGCGACATCTATCTCGTCATAAAGGTACTGCCGCATCCCGTCTTCCAGCGCGAGGGCGACAACCTGCACTGCGAGGTGCCCGTGGACATGTTTACCGCGTTGCTCGGCGGCGAGCTGCGCGTGCCGACGCTGGCCGGGCCGGTGGCCCTGCGCATCCCGGCGGGCACCCAATCCGGCCGCACTTTCCGGTTGAAGGGCCAGGGCATGCCGCGGCTCAAGTCCGGCGAGCGTGGCGACCTGCTGGCAAAAGTGCGCATCATGTTGCCGGAAAATCTGAGTGACCGCGAACAGCAATTGGCCCGTGAATGGGCCAAACTGCGCGGTATCGCTATGCCAGGCGATAAGAATTCCTGATTGCGCCTGTCTCCAGCCGGGCAGTCTGTTCTGGTCCGGCGGAAAATCTTAACAATCTACACAAGAAAAGGAGCGTCACTGATGATGCAACAACAAGACCTCCGCGAGCTGTCTGAATTCTCCAGCCAGGAAGCTCCCGTGTTGAGCCTGTACCTGAACCTCGGCAGGCATGGTCGTTCCATGGAGGAGCACAAGCTGCTGTTGCGCAAGCTGTTGACGGAGGGCGTCGAGCAGGGCGCCGCACCGGCGGATGTAGAACGCATCGAACGCTTCTTTGAACACGAATACGACCGGCAGGGAAAATCGGTCGTCTGTTTCAGTTGCCAGGCGCCGAAGTTCTGGCGCAGCTATGCGCTCCTGGTGCCGGTCCAGAACGCCGTCTTCGTCGGACGGCGCCCGCTGGTCAAGCCGTTGATGGATGTATGGGACAACTATGACCGGTTCGGCGTCATCATGGTGGACCGCGAGGGCGCACGCGTTTTCGTCTATCACCTCGGCGCGCTGGAAGATACGGCCGGCCTGATGGGCGAGGAGGTCAAGCGCCACAAACAGGGCGGCTGGGCCGCACAGAAACTCCAGCGGTACGAGGATCAGGAAGCGCGGCACAATCTGAAAGAGGCCGCGGAGTGGGCGCACAACTATCTGACGCAGCAGAAGGTGACGCGCGTCGTGCTGTCGGGCAGCGACGGCAACATCGCTGAATTTCGGGAGCAGCTCCCGCGGGCCTTGCAGGACAAGGTGATCGGACAAATCAGCCTCGATATGAGCTCCACGCCCAGCGAAGCCTGGGATCGCGCCTTCGAAGTGGCGCAGCAGGCCCAGGTCCAGGCCGAGGCCGACTTGCTGGCGCAGGTTATCACCGCCGCGCACAAGGGCGGCCCAGGCGCGACAGGGCTCGCGGACACGCTGGCCGCGCTGCAACAGGGACGCATCTATCAGCTCCTGGTGGATCCCACATTGCACCAGCCGGGTCAGCAATGCACCAACTGCCACGCGGTCTTGATCGAAGCGGTAGAGGCCTGTCCTTACTGCCAGGGCGCGCTGGCGCCGTCCGCAGATGTGGTCAACCTGGCCGTGCACCAGGCGGTCGACCTGGGGTTGAAAGTATCGGCGCTGGAGGCCAATCCACAGCTCACCGAAGTCGGCGGCATCGCCGCAGTCCTGCGATACTGAGATTCAGACCTTCGAGGCTGGCCCGTTGGCCCAACCTCGAAGGTCTATATGTAATTCGTTAGAATTACACGATTCGGACGCTTTCATACGCTGGCGTTAACAATTGCCTGCTAGACTAAGGCCAGCAAGCCTAAAAAAAGACGCACTCTACTCAGACGGTTCATGTATGCAACCCGTAGTGCGGCAAACGGGGGCGCACCAGACGCCCGCGGGGCCGGCTACGGGTTGCAGGGTTAATACAGGGGAAAGCACTATGCGATTCGATCGTTTTACCGAACGCGCACAAGACGCAGCCATGCGAGCCTACGAGATCATGCAGCGGCACGGGCACAGCCAGGTCGATGTGGAACATCTCTTCCTGGCCCTGCTCGAACAGCCGAACGGCCTGATCCCGGACCTGCTCGGCCGGATGGCCGCGCCGATCGACATTATGAAGGAGCGCCTTGCGGATAATCTCCAGCGCACCCCGCGGTCGGCCAATGCCACGATGTATCCGCAGGCAGTTGCGCAGGTCTTTATCACCCCGCGGCTGAAACGGGTCATCGACCAGGCAACCGAAGAGGCGCGCCTGCTGCAAGATGAGTACATCTCGACGGAACACCTGCTGCTGGGCATCCTGAGCGAGCGCGGCGGCTTCTCCGCCAACCTCCTGCGCGAGGCGCGGGTCAACCGCGAGGTCGTGCTGCACACCATCGAGGAAGGCCGCGGCGGCCAGAAGTCCAGTTCTCCGCAAGCGGAGAGCCGCTACCGGACGCTCGAAAAATACGCGCGCGACCTGACTGCGCTGGCACGCGAGGGCAAGCTCGACCCGGTGATCGGCCGCGACGCGGAAATCCTGCGCGTCATCCAGGTCCTCAGCCGGCGCACCAAGAACAACCCGGTCCTCATCGGTGAGGCGGGCGTCGGCAAGACGGCCATTGTCGAGGGCCTGGCGCAGAAGATCGTCCAGGAGGATGTGCCGGAGATTCTTGTCGGCAAGCGCCTGATGAGCCTGGACCTGGGCGCGATGATCGCGGGGACGCGCTTCCGCGGCGAATTCGAGGAGCGGCTCAAGGCCACCATCGAAGACGTGCAGCGGGCCGAGGGCGAGGTCATTCTGTTCATCGACGAGCTGCACACGGTGGTCGGCGCAGGCGCGGCCCAGGGCGCGATGGATGCGAGCAGCATGCTCAAGCCGGCCCTGGCGCGCGGGGAGCTGCGCTGCATCGGCGCGACCACGCTGGATGAGTACCGCCAGCACATCGAGAAGGACAGCGCACTCGAACGCCGCTTCGCGCCCATCTACGTGGATGAGCCTTCCGTCGAAGACAGCATCGAGATTCTGCGCGGCGTGCGCGATCGCTACGAGAAGCATCACCAGGTGGCCTACACCGACGATGCGCTTATCGCGGCGGCCAAGCTCTCACACCGCTATGTGACCGACCGGCGCCTGCCCGACAAGGCCATCGACTTGATGGATGAGGCCGGTGCGGGGCTGCGCGTCGCGCTGTTCACCATGCCCGAGCCTCTGAAGGTCGCCAAGAAGCGGTTGAGCGAGCTGAAGGCGCAGGAAGACAAGGCCTATCAGGATGAGGAATACGCGCAGGCGGCGGAGCTCAAGAGCGAGCGGCTGAAGGTCGCCTCGCAATACGAGGTGGAGCACACCGCCTGGAAGCAGTCGACCGGCCTGGATGAGGTCGTCGAGGCCTCCGATATCGCGGCGGTCGTGGCTCGCTGGACGGGCATCCCCATGAACACGATGCTGGAAGGCGAGACGGCCAAGCTCCTGCGCATGGAAGAGGAGCTGCACCGCCGCGTGGTCGGCCAGGACGAAGCCATCCGCGCGGTCGCGGATGCGCTGCGCCGCGCGCGCAGTGGACTCAAGAATCCGAAGCGGCCCATCGGCAGCTTCATCTTCCTGGGTTCGAGCGGCGTCGGCAAGACTGAGCTGGCAAAGGCGCTGGCGGAGTTTCTGTTCGACGACGAAGATGCGCTGGTGCGCGTCGACATGAGCGAGTACCAGGAGCGACACACGGTCAGCCGGCTCTTCGGCGCACCGCCCGGCTATGTCGGGTATGACGAGGGCGGCCAGTTGACCGAGGCCGTACGACGACGGCCCTACCGGGTGGTTCTGTTCGATGAGGTGGAGAAGGCCCATCCTGAAGTCTGGAACTCGCTGTTGCAGATTCTCGAAGACGGCCGGCTGACGGACGGGCAGGGCCATGTGGTGGACTTCCGCAACACGGTCATCGTGATGACCTCCAACATCGGCACCGGCTTCGTCAAGTCGGGCGGCACGCTGGGCTTCATCCGGCAGGACGCGCTGACCGCACAGGACCGCCAGTTGCGCGACAATATCGAGCGCGACCTGAAGCAGACCTTCCGGCCCGAGTTCCTGAACCGCGTCGACGAGATCATCGTGTTCCACAGCCTGACGCAGGAGCACGTGCGGCACATTGTGGACCTGCAGATGCACGAGATCGCGGGGCGGCTGGCGGAGCACGAGGTCAAGATCGAGCTGACCGAGGCGGCGCGCGACTGGCTGGCCCAGGAGGGGTATGATCCCCAGTTCGGGGCGCGCCCCGTCCGCCGGACGCTGGAGCGCTACGTCGAGAACCCGCTTGCCAAGCGCCTGCTCGCCGGTGAGTTCCATGACGGGGACACGATCATCGTGGATGCGGTGGAGGACACCGAGGGCAAGCTGCAACTGACCTTCGCGGCCCGCCCGCCGGAGCCGATTGCCGTCGAGCTGCCGGTGCACCGCGCGGCTGGAAGCTAGAAGCTGGAAGCTGGAAAGCGCGTTTGGGATTGGGGGCCGCGGCCACCGCGAATATGCGAATGGCGCTGCGGCGCCGGGAACGAATACGCGAATAGTGCGCGCCGCGGCGGTGACATTCGCGTATTCGTGAGTGATTCGCGTATTCGCGATGGCCGCGTCCGCATTCGTCGCGAAACGCGCACTCCAGTTTCCAGCTTCCAGTTTCTAGCTTCCAGCCACCGCCACCGCAATCTCCGCACCGACGCGCACATTGTTCTCCAGCAGCGCCAGGTTTGCGGCGAGGCTCGCCGCGCCGGTCAGCTCGCTGATGCGCGCCAGCAGGAACGGCGTCAGGGCCTTGCTCCGGATTCCCTCGGTCTGGGCCTCGTGCAGGGCACGCGAGATCGCAGCCTCCATCTCATCCGCCGGCAGCTCAGCTTCCGCGGGAATCGGAACCGTGACCAGCAGGCTCCCCGGCAGCCCAAGCGCGCGCTGGCTGCGGTAGAGCGCGGCGACTTCCTCCGGCGTATCGGCCCGCACATCGACCGGCAGGCCGCTGTCCTGGTTGTAGAACGCGGGGAAACGATCCGTGCCGTAACCCACGACCGTCACCCCGTAGGTCTCCAGCCATTCCAGCGTGGCGGGCAGGTCCAGGATGGCCTTCGCGCCTGCGCATACGACGATGATGGGGGTCTGCGCCAGCTCCGGCAGGTCCGCCGACACATCGGCGGCTAACCAATTGCCGGCATCTGAGGGGGAGCTGCCGGAGCGGTGGACGCCGCCGCTGCCGCCCGTTGCAAAGACGCGGATGCCCGCACGGTGCGCGGCCCACGCGGTCGTTGCAACTGTCGTCGCGCCGTCGAGCCGCCGCGCGTGCACGACCGGCAGGTCGCGGCGGCTGACCTTGCGCACGTCGGACGCGGTCGCCAGGTGTTCGATCTCGCGGCGGTCCAGCCCGACGATGACCTGCCCGCCGAGGATGCCGATAGTCGCCGGCTGCGCACCGGCGTCACGC
>DAOUGK010000563.1:0-1806 GCA_034429055.1 Anaerolineae bacterium
TCAGCCGGTTTGGTCGTGAACGAGCTAACACAACCCGACCGGCTGAAGCCTCGACTCCAATGCGTGGCCGGAGGGAGGCTCAGGCGATGAGGGCGCGCGCCATGGCCTCGGCCACCTGGCGCGCGTCTGCGCCGAGCCGGTCCGGGGTGGAGCAGTTCGGCACGACGAACTCCCCGAGGATGGTCGTGCGCATGCAGGCCATCTCCCGCCGGAAGGCCGGAATGATGAGGTCGGCGTTTTCCTCCGCGCTCCCGCCGCAGGTGAGCAGGAGCATCGCACGCTTACCCTCCGCCAGCGATTGCACCACCTCGTCATCGCGCCACTTGGTGATGCAAAAGTGCCGGTCGATCAGCGCCTTCATCTGCGCGGTGAAGCCCCAGCAGTAGACGGAGCTGGCGTAGACGATGACATCGGCCGCGAGGATCTCGCCCAGGACCTCCTCCCCGTCGTCCGTCTGACTGCACCCGCACTGGCCGTAGACGCCCTGGCAGTTCTCGCAGCCGGTGCAGCCGCCGACCCGGTAATCGTTCAGGTCGATGTGCCGGACCGCATGCTCCGGCCCGACCTGCTGCTCGAACCACGCCAGCACGGTGGCAGTGTTGCCGTGCCGTCGCGGGCTGCCCAGGATGGTGGTGATCTTCATATTCGTCGTGAGCTCCGCTTTCTGCAGATTCCGTGTCTTCCGTGGTTCACGCCGGTGTTGCGCCGCGCACGAACGCGGCCAGGTCGGCCTTGAGCTGCACCAGCGACGGCAGGTGGATGTACATCATGTGCCCCGCCTCGTAGTACGCCATCGTGATGTTCGTCCACAGGCTGGCGTCGAGCCCGAGGTGGTTGACCGTGTACTCGGTCGCAAAGTAGGGCGTCGCCAGGTCGTAGTAGCCGTTTGCGATGAACACCTTCAGGTGCGGATTCATGTTGATGGCCTTGCGCAGCGTATCAGCGACATTCACATAACGGTTCTCGTGCTCGGCGAAGCTCCAGTTCTCCCCGACCTTGCCGGAAAGAATCTCGTAGGGCAGGTCGCTCTCGAACCCGAGCTCGCGGCGCACGTAGTCGTTGAGGGCCGCACCATAGGGGCCGATGATCGCGCTCATGCTGGGGTCGTGCTCGAAATGCTCGCCGGCGCTGTCGCGATCAAGGCCGGTGAAGCGGCTGTCCAGCCGGCCGACCGTGCGCCGCCGGTCACGCAGCAGCTCCTTGGCGAAGCGCATGATCTCGATGCGCAGGTCGGTCCGGTCGAGGTAGTCCGCGCTCAGCCCGGTCAGCCGCGCGAGCTGCGCGATGATCTCGCCGCGGCTGTCCGCGGGCAGCTCGCTCCCGCGCAGCAGCGCCAGCGCGTAGTCGCCGAGCGCAAACGCCTGCGCCTCCGCCAGCGTCGCGGCAAGACTCGCCTGCAGCTCCGGCGCGAGCCGCCGGTGGTACCACGCGGTCGCCGCGTAGGTGGGGAGGAAGAGGATGTACGGCAGGTCGTTGCCGGGGTGGAACTCCGCGGTGCCGAAGTCGAGGATGGCCGAGACGAGCATGATGCCGTTCAGGTACAGGCCGTGGCGCTCCTGCAGGTAGCCGGCCAGGCCCGCCGCGCGCGTCGTGCCGTAGCTCTCACCGATGAGGAACTTGGGCGAGGTCCACCGGCCGTAGCGCGTGGTGTACAGCCGGATGAAATCGCCCACCGATTCGATATCGCGCTTGAAGCTGTGGAACTCCTTGGCTTTCTCCCCCTCGACGGGCCGGCTGTAGCCGGTGCTGACCGGGTCGATGAAGACCAGGTCCGTCACGTCCAGCAGGGTGTGCGCGTTCTCCACC
>DAOUGK010000564.1:0-24397 GCA_034429055.1 Anaerolineae bacterium
GTCGGCCACCCACAGCGGCAGCACGTCCTCGTCGTACCAGCGCCACTTGACGCTGTCGGAATGCCGGCGCTCGATGACCCGGTCGAAGTCATAGTTCATGCCATTCCTCCTCGTTCCTCAACCATAGTTAAGAGCTGACTGATGAAGTTGGTCATGTTCTCTTCCCGAAAGCGCAGCAGCTCGGTGTGCGATAGCATATCAACCTCAATCCGGGGCGCTCCAGTATAAAACGCATGGTTTTCGTGTAGCAAAAACGCTATATTGTCACCCGTCTCGATCACAATGGCAATGTTGCCCTTGCGGCATAGCAACACGAAATCGGCAGTGTAGGGGGTTGGGCTCTCTGCTACTTCGAATTGATATTCTGCGTCCAGACCAGCCTGTTGCAACGCTTGCCACATGCGTTCGTGGCTGCCGGTCTTGAGCCAAAGGTCGTTGATTTCCCGCGCGGCCAGGAGGCGCGAAAGAGTCGTCGGGATAAACGTGATGCGACGCAAGCGGCGGCTGGGGATGGGGCAGGGTAGTGTAACCCCTGGGCCCAGCCCGACGCGGTAATAGCGGTCGGCAGCGCGAGGATGGTCCGGCTCATCGGGCAAGAGCTCGCGGCGCTGGACGATGCGGTAGTCCTGCACCGGCGCGTACCAGCGGACCAGGCACCTTTCGTCTTCCGGGAAGGCCCCTGTCTGGTAGAAGGCCAGGTAGTCCACTGCGATGCGGGCAGGCGCGCGGGCAAGAGGGATGCGATACCAGCCATCCTCCAACGCATAAGCCAGATCGCGCGGGTCAGGCACGACCACGACCAGAACACAGCTGTCTTCGGCGCTTGTGGTCACCGCTGCCACCAATCCTTGCGCGAGCGGGGGTCCATAAAGGTGCCTGTATCACGCACCGCGACGTGCAACTCGCTCTGCTGCATGGTTGCCAGCGGCTGGCCGTTGCGCAGCGCGGGCAAGCGGGTTCGGCCTGCAGCATCCGCCTGACGATACAGCGCCAGCAGGTTAGGATCCACACAGACGCCTTCCAGGTGTACGGTGTAGCCGCTCACGACGTTATCCTCACGCGTATATTTCAACGTGATGCGGGCTGCCTCGGCATAGAGGACGAGCGCGATGTAGCCGCCATCATAGATAGAAGCACGGCGTGAAGGGCTGCTAACCGGCTCACCGGGCCGCGCAGCCAGGCCGAGCAGTGTCACTGGTGGTGATGTGAGCAGCGCACCGCGGCAACCATCGGATCCACACGCCCAGTTCCAGTCGTACACCTGGGCGGCGGAGGTGAAGACCGGCGTGCGGTGGTCGGCAAAAAGACCGCGCAGCTGGGGTGGGTCGCTGTGGGTGTCACCAGCTACTTCCACGAGAGCCATGAGCGCGGTCGTGTGGGCCCAGCCGCGCAAGGCGAGATTCAGGTCCGCGTGCTGAGCCGCCGGACGGTCCGTGCGCGGCGGCAACACCGGTATGGTCTCATAGGTTGCGCCTGTCGGCGGGCAAGAGGAATGGATCGGCGCCGGACCGCCGTGTAGTGCGGGCAGGTAGAGCCGGCGAACACCTTGATCGATGCCCTGGGCGTGGCCGGTGGACGGAGAGGGCAGGATAACTGCGGCCAGGCAGGCGGCTGTCAAGGCAAGCTCGAGCGCGCGTCGCAGCAGGGACGTGCGGGCAAAGGTCATTTGGCTTCTCAAGATGCAGAGATGCCTGGCTCGAGGCGGCCAGCCAGGTCGGGCGCGAAGCGGGCCAGGTCCTCGCGCAACTGAAGCAGGGCGAGGTCTTTCGCACGGACTTCCAGCATCACGTCGAAGTCGGGCACGGGCTGGGTGCTCGCGCTCAATGCGCTGTGCAGGAAGTCGATGAATTCGAATGGGTTGACATAATCTGAGTGGTAGGCCCAGCGGGGCCGGCGCACGGCAGGGGGCTGGCCCTCTCCGCGCTCCTCCACAATCCATTCGGTGCGCGGAGAACTAAAGTGCATCTTGGGCCGGACGCCGGCGGGCCATGTCCACAGGCACGTGGCTATCGCCTCGGCCGCGGGCCGTCCGTCGGGATTGTGCAGCCGGTGGTGCAGGTTGTCAAAGACCAGGGGCACGCCTGTCCGCTCGTGAATCCACAGGACGTCGCTCACGCCGAAGCGCGTGTCGTCGTTTTCGAGCACGAGACGGGCACGCACGACCTGGGGGAGGGCCAGGTAGCGGCGCACGAAGCGGTCCCGCGCTGCTGCTACGTCGCCGTAGACCCCGCCCGCATGTACCACGACGACGCCCTCAGGGCCGGCGCCCATCGCGTCGAGGATGCTGGACTGCACAATCAGATCCTCGACGCTGCGCGCGGACTGTTCATCGTCGGGCGAGTTGAGGACGATGTGCTGACCGGGATGGAACGACAGACGGATGCCTGCCTGCCGGGCCTGCGCACCCACCTCCGCCAGCTCGGTCAGGCTCTCAGCCACCTGCCGGTGGAACTGCGGCATGTCGGGGTGCGTCGCATAGGGGGCCAGCTCAGACGACATCCGGTACATGGTGATGCCAGCGGCCGCCAGATAACCAAAGACGTCGCGCAGATAGGCCAGACTGACCCGCAGATGCGGTCCGTTCTGCCAGCGGCGGCTGTCATGGCTCTTGAGTTCAGGCCGGGCAAGGGGTTTGGCGACGAAACCTAGACGCATGGTGATTGCCTGTGCACGAAATCCCTAATTTACACGCCCACATAAGGGATGTATAATCATGTCTATCGTGAGAAAGTATGGCGTGCTTCTCCTGTGCCTTCTATTGCTGACGGCCGCGGGGCCGGCGCAAGGGCAGGCCCTCACTCCCACCTGGCAGGACATCATGCCGGGCTACTGGGAGCGTTCTGCGCTGCCGGTGACCGGGCTCGCGACCTATTACGCCGCCGGCTTGATGGAATCGGTGCAGTGGCGCCGCGAGTCGAGCGGACAGCTTGGCGCCTGTCCGGAATGTGTCGGCGCGGTGGCGCTGCTGCGCGCCGGCGATATCGGCCGCAAGGTGTGGCTCCAGCCGCCGGGCGGCGAGCCAGTCGGCCCGTTTCTCGTCGTGGACTGCGCGCGGCGACAGGATGTCATTCCCCTGCTGGCACGCAACTGGGCCGTGGACATCAGCTACGAGCTGGGCCAAATCTGGGGCATGACGCGGCCGCTGGATGGCGTGACCGTGCTCGAGGATCCTGCTGATAACGACCCCGCTGCGGCGGCCCTGGACGCAGCCCGCCTGGTGCCGACACGGTTCTTTGTCGAGCCGGACGACCTGGCAATCAGCGCGCCGACGCCCACGCCGACCTACAATCCCGCGGCGCCGACCCGCTGGCCGACGCGCCTGCCCGGACCGTTGCCGGGACGGCCAGTGCTGGCTCCGCCCACGCTCGATCCATACGCGCCGACGGCCACATCCACGCCTACTGTCGGCCCGCCCCTCCCGACGCCGTTGACGCCGATAGTCACCACGCCGACGCCACTCGTGACACCCGATCTGGCGACGCCTGAACCCGCGGTCAACGCGACCGCGACTGCCGCGACCGACCTTGAGCGGCCGCCTGCCACGCCGCTGCCTGAGGTGTCACTGGGGCAGGCAGGCTCGGCGCTGCTTGCGGTTGATGCGGACGCGGAACCTGTCTTGCCCGATACGCCTCGGCTTTCACCGACCCCCACGCGCACCCCGCGGCCGAACCTGACGCCGCTCCTGCCCCAGGTGCTCCCCACGCCTGCTCCGACTGGCCCCACCGAGGAACCGCTGCTCCTGCGCCTCTGGCGCGAACTGCTCGCGTCCTTCGGCGGCGAATAACACTTGCTCAGCTAGGCCGGAGTGGTTGCCGGGATTGCCAGCAGGCGCACGCGTGTCTGCGTCAGGCTGATCTGACCGTCGCGACTGCGGCGGGGCGCCATGCCCGCTGAGTCTGCTTCCAGACCCGCTTCCAGCATCGAACGCACCGCACTGCGTGTCGCATCGTCCGCCGCAGCCGCCGCTAGCCATTCCTCAAGTTCCCGGCCCACGGTGTAGCGTTCCAGCGCTTCGATGCTGAAGCCCGCGGCTGTCAGCATCCGCTCCAGTTCCCCCACGTTCGGTACGCCTGTGATTGCGCTGTCGCGACGTAACTCGATGGCATTTTGGGTGGCGCGTTTCACCGCATCATCTGAGCCGACGAGCTGGTCGACCAGCAGGCGGCCTCCCGGCGCCAGCAGCGTACGAAGCCGGGTCAAGAGAGCCTGCGGGTCGCGCAGGTAGTGCAGCAGGTCGTGGCTGATGATGATCTCGAAGCTACGATCGTCCAACGCGAGCGAGCCGATCTCGCCGAACCGCAGATGCACGTTTTGGATGTCGCGTGCCAGACGCGCGGCATCCGCACGCTCGAGCATGGCAGGTGAGACATCCACCGCCAGGACCGATGCGACATGCGGTGCGAAGGCGAGGGCCACGCTGCCGCGGCCGGTGCCCACATCCAGCACCCGGTCTTCAGTCGCGGGGTGTGCCAGCCGCAGCATCTCGTTCAGCTCGCGTTCGGTTGGGAAGGCACTCTCCGGCAGGGTGCGGGCCACCCGGTCATGCTGGCGAATGACGGCCTCGAGCTGCTGGCTATCAGCCCACGGAGCCGACCAGCCCTGGGGTGCGCCGACGCTCGTGCTGGGCACAACGGGTGTATTCAGATGTGCGGTGCAGTTATGAACGACCAGCCGCCAGTGATCGGTTTCCCAGGTCAAATGTGTCAGGCTGCTGAACTCGGTGAAAATGGTCATGTAGTGGCCGCCGAACAGGCTGCGCAGAATGGTGCTGATCGGACCGCCGTGTGTGACGACGACGACTGTCTGGCCTGCATGAGCAACTAACAGCCGGTGGAGGCTGAGGTAGAGCCGGGCGCGGAAACTGGCGTACAGGGGGGCACTCTCGGGGTCAGGCTGCCAGCTCGCATCCCAGGCCGCAAGCGGGGAGTCCTGACGGACAGGCAGTTCCTCCCAATAGGGGAAGTCGGCCTCCTCCAGTCCATCGTGCAACTCAACAGGCAGCCCGAGACGCTCACCGATCACCTCTGCCGTCTGGCGAGCGCGCATTGCGACGCTCGACACGAGCGCATCCACATGCTGGGTGCGCGCAAGCCAGTCACCGATGGACTGAGCCTGGCGCCAACCCAGCTCGGTCAAGCCGCTGTCACCTTTGGTCTTACTGCCGTTGCGGTTGTGGAGCGACTGCGCATGGCGAATCAGCAGCAGGTGCGTGGTCGGAGTCTGGGGCGCGGTCATGCGAGTCAGGCGTCCTGCTTCTTGGCCTGCTCAGCGGCCACCAGGTCCGCCGGATAACGTGAGAGGTCCTTATTATCGCCAGGGGGAGCCTCATAACTGAGACGTGTCACCACCTGTCCGGCAACGAGGTCAGCGGCGACGATCTCCTCGGCATCCTCGGGCGTTACACCTGCGTACCAATGATTGTCGGGATAGATAACCACCATCGGCCCGTGCCCGCACTGGTTCAGACAGCCGGCCTTGTTAATGCGCACCTGGCCCTGCAATCCGGCCGCGTTGACAGCCTGCTTGAGGCGCTTGACGATGGCGGCGGTGTCGCCATCGCGGCTGCACCACGGCCCGAATGTGCAAACGAAAACATGCTTGGTGTACTGTCCCATGGAGCGCTCCTGGCGATTCTTCTGCACGATTATAATGCAGCCGGTCAGGGTACACAAGTTGTGCTTTTCACAGTCCCGCCAGAGCGCCGCTTTCTCGCAGAAACTGGCGTTCTGGTGTAGACTGGGCGGTGTCTATTCATGGAACGAGGCGCTATGGCAGGGATTCTCATTCGTCACGCCGACGTTATTACCCTCGATGAGACGGGGCGGGTGCTACGCGATGCCGATGTCGCGATTGCCGGCGAGTTCATCGTCGGGATCGGCGGCGCGCCGGCGGATTTCACGCCCGATGAGGTCGTCGACGCGCGCGGGCACATCCTCATGCCGGCGTTCTGCAACGCGCACACTCACAGCGCGCTCTCGCTGCTGCGCGCGTTCGGCGCGGACCTGCCGCTTGACCGCTGGCTCAACGAGCGCATCTGGCCGCGAGAGCCGGCGCTGACCGGCGATGATGTCTACTGGGGCGCGGCGCTGGCTGCCGTCGAGATGATCCGGTCGGGGACGGCAGCATTTGCCGACCACTATTTCTACATGGACCGCGTGGCCCAGGTGGTCAGCGAGAGCGGACTGCGGGCGAGCCTGGCCTGGTGCGCGTTCGGTGGGCCGGAAGGTGAGATCGGCGCCGACCTGCCGGCGATTGCGCGGTTTGCTGAAGAGTGGCAGGGCGCGGCCGGCGGCCGCATCCACACCCTATTGGGGCCTCACTCGCCTTACGCGTGCTCGCCGATGTTCCTGGCGCGCACAGCGGCAGTCGCTGCGCGGCTCGGCGTGGGCATTCACATCCACGTCGCGGAATCCGCGGACCAAGACGCGCTCTCGCGGGAGACGCATGGCGTCAGTCCGATCAAGCTGCTCGACCAGAACGGCGTGTTCGATGTGCCGGTGCTGGCCGTCCACGCAGCCGCGCTCTCCGCAGCCGATATCGAAATTCTGGCTGTGCGCGAAGCGACGGTCGTACAGTGCCCCTCTGCCTATATGCGGGCAGGTATGCCCCTCGCGCCCGTGTCCCGCCTGCTGCAAGCGGGCGTGCGCGTGGCCCTCGGCACCGAGAGTGCGGCGCTCGGCGGACGCCTCGATATGCTGCGTGAGGCGCGGCAGGCGCTCCTGCTGCACAGGCACGCTGACGGTAACGCGAACACGCTGCCCGGTGACCAGGCTCTCCGGTTGGCGACGCGGGCGGGGGCAGAAGCGCTTGGTTTCTACGCCGGCGGTGAGATCGCGCCCGGCCGCTATGCAGACCTGCTCTTGCTCGATGGCCGAGCCGCACATCTCCAGCCGCAACACGACCCGGTGGCAGCGGTGCTCTATGCGGCGAGCGGCAGCGATGTCACCGACATGCTGGTGGCCGGCCGGTGGTTGATGCGCGCGCGCACGCTGCTGACGCTCGATGAGAACCGCATCCTCTATGAGGCGACGCGGCGGGGCCTGGCCCTCGCCAGCGCGGCGGCGCCCGCGGTTCTCAGCCGCGGGCCGGTGTAGCAGCGCGACAAGGCAGCGGCACATCTTTGACAGTCAGGCCAAATATACGTAAAATGGACTGGTTGACCTAAAGTTGTAAACTGCGCCCCGGCCGCCTGGCCGGTGTGTCTTTATTATCACAAGACAAACAGGCAAGCTCATCAAAGAAAATACGTGGAAGCACCCTGCCAAGGAGGGGTAATGGCGAACTATAGCACCGAACAGATCCGCAACATAGTGCTAATCGGGCATGGCAGTTCCGGCAAGACCACGCTGGCTGAGTCAATGCTGTTCAACACGGGTGTTTTAACGCGGCGGGGCCGGATCGAAGACGGCACGACTGTGGCGGACTGGGACGACGAAGCGATCCGGCGCCGGATCTCGGTCATGGCTGCGGTCGCGCCGTGCGAGTACAAGGGCGTTAAGATCAACGTCTTGGATACACCCGGGTTCATTGACTTCGTCGGTGAAGTCAAGGGCGCTGTGTCTGTGGCTGATGCCGCGCTGGTGCTGGTCGACCCGGTCTCTGGCGTCGAGGTCGGCACGGAACTGGGCTGGGGCTATCTGGATGAGCGCACCCTGCCGCGTGCCATCCTGGTCAACAAGATGGACCGCGAGAATGCGCGGTTCCAGCAGGTGATCGAGGACCTGCGCGGCGCGTTCTCCGGCACGATTGTGGCCGTGCAGTTGCCGATCGGTGAGGGCTCGGAGTTCAAGGGTGTCGTGGATCTGGTTAGCCTGAAGGCGTACCAGGGTGAAGGCGCCGCTGCCTCCGATATCCCTGCGGATATGGCCGATGCAGTTGAGAGCGCCCGCACGCAGCTCATCGAGGCTGCGGCTGAGGGCGATGATGAACTCATCATGAAGTACCTCGAGGGTGAAGAACTCACGGCTGAGGAAATCAATCGCGGTCTGCGCGCGGGCATCAACAACGGGAGCATCATCCCTGTCTTCTGCGCCGCTGCCGCGAACAATGTTGCGGTCCGGCCGTTGATGGATGCACTCGTTGCCTTCATGCCTGACCCGTCGCTCCGGCCCGCTGCAACCGCAGAGCGCCCGAACGGCGAAACGGTGGAACTGCCCGCGGATGCCACCGGCCCGCTGGCGGCCTTGGTCTGGAAGACGGTCGCTGACCCATACGTTGGCAAGATCTCGTATTACCGTGTGGTTTCCGGCACGCTGCGCGGCGATTCCCGCGTGTGGAGCATGCCCGGAGGGCACGAAGAGCGTATCAGCCAGCTGTTCATCCCGCGCGGCAAGGAGCAGTTGCCCGTGACCGATCTGAGCGCCGGCGACATCGGCGGCGTGGCGAAGCTCAGCACGACCGGTACGAACGACACGCTCTGCGACAAAGCACATTCGCTGACTTTGCCGCGGCCGACCTATCCGGACCCGCTATACTCTGTTGCGGTTGCACCCAAGACCAAGGCAGACTCGGCCAAGATGGGCCCCGCGCTCACGCGCGTGACCGAAGAAGACCCGACGTTGCAGTGGCGCATGGAGCCCGGCACGGCTGAAACCATCCTGATGGGCATGGGCGAGGTACACCTGGACCTGGCTATCCGCCGGATGGAGAGCAAGTTCGGTGTGGGTCTCAGTACCTCGGTGCCGAAGGTGCCTTACCAGGAGTCGATCACCCGGAGCGCGTCGGACTACCACCGCCATAAGAAGCAGACGGGCGGCGCGGGGCAGTTCGGCGAGGTTCACATGGAGATCAAACCGGTCGAGCGGGGCACGGGTTTCGAGTTCGATACCACGCGCGTGTTTGGCGGTGCGGTCTCGCAGAACTTCTTCCCCTCCATCGAGAAGGGCGTCCGTTCGCAGCTTGACGCGGGGCCGCTGGCCGGCTACCCCGTCGTGGATGTGCGCTGCGAAGTGTACGACGGCAAGATGCACCCGGTGGACTCGAAGGACATTGCCTTCCAGATTGCAGGTCGCGAGGTTTTCAAGAAGACCTTCCTGCAGGCCGGCCCTGTGCTGCTGGAGCCGATCATGGATGTCCGCATCACGGTGCCCGAGGAATACATGGGCGACATCATGAGCGACCTGAACACCCGGCGCGGTCGCGTGCAGGGCATGGAGCAGGCGCGCGGCAAGGGTATCGTGACCGCGCAGGTGCCGCAGGCCGAAATGCAGCGCTATGCGATCGACCTGCGCTCGATCACCCAGGGCCGCGGGTTCTACACGATGAAACTGTCGCACTATGAGCCGGTGCCGTCGCATGTGGCGGAGACTATCATCGCCCAGGCGAAGCGCGAGCGGGTCGAGTCCGAAGACGAATAGAACGATCCAGGGTGAAGCTCACCCGTTGCCCCCTCTCCCGCACGCCGAGAGAGGGGGTTTCCTTTTTGCGCCATTTCGACGTATCATGGGAACCTGACGCCGGGCGGAGCAGGTGTTTGCCAAAGGCTCGGCTTCTTGTGATGGGAGGTAGATATATGATTCCGCGCGATTTCCCCGGCAAGGGCAAAGTCGCAGTCCTGAAGACGCGGCCCGAAACGGTCCTGGAGGATTACGGCCGGCTGCTGGACCTGGCCGGCTACCAGGCCGCATTGCCGCGCGACCGCGAGACGATCCTGAAGATCAACATCTCCTGGCAGACGTGGTACCCGGCGTGTTCGAGCGCGCCCTGGCAGATCGAAGGCGTGGTGCGCAAGCTGCAGGCAGATGGCTATCGCAACCTGTCCGCCGCACATAACAAGACAGTGGTGGTGGATGCGTACGTAGGCGAGAAGAATAACAAGCACAAGGATGTCGTAGACCGGTATGGTGTGCGCAACGTGCACCTGTACGAGCCGGAGATCCAGTGGGTGCGGTATACACCGAAGGCGCCGATGCTCGTGCTGGACCGTATCTTCCCGGATGGCATCCTGCTCCCGGAGTATTTCTTCGACAAGAACATCATTCAGCTCCCCACGGTCAAGACGCATGTTTTCACGACCATCACGGGCGCGATGAAGAACGCCTTCGGCGGGCTACTGAACGAGAAGCGTCATTGGACGCACGGCGTGATTCACGAGACGGTGGTCGACCTGCTCGCCATCCAGCAGGAGATTCATTCCGGCCTGTTTGCCGTGATGGACGGCACGTTCGCCGGGGATGGCCCGGGGCCGCGCGCGATGCGCTGGTGGGAAAAGGACATCATTCTGGCATCGGCGGATCAGGTTGCCATCGATGCCGTCTCGGCCAAGATTCAGGGCTTCAACCCGATGGACCTGAAGTTCATCCGGCTGGCGCACGAGTTGGGGCTGGGCGTGGGCGACCCGAAGGACATCGAGATCGTCGGCTATGATATTTCTGCGGAGGACTGGGGCTTTGTCCAGGAGGATACGTTTGCCAGCCGCGGGCAGAAGCTCATCTACCACGGTGCGTTGAAGCCCTTCGAGAATATGCTGCTGCGCTCGCCGCTGGTGCCGTGGAGCTACTTCGCCTCGAACTTCTACCACAACGTCTACTGGTATCCCTTTGTCGGACGGCCGCGGGTGGCCGCGGCCGCGGAGACGAAATGGGGCCAGATGTTCAAGCATTACGGCGACGGTGAGATTGTCATGCCCGGCGTGGAGCCGCGCACGACGATGATTGCAGCGGGCGCGGTGCTCGGCGCACTGGCGCTGGGCGGCCTGATGCTGGGAAGACGGCATGGCAAAGCGGACTGACCCGGTGCGCGGTGCGTGGCGTATCGACCTGCACAGCCACACCTATGTATCCCCGGACAGCAAGACGCAGCCGCGCGACCTGATCGAACGGGCGCGCGCAGTGGGTCTCGCGCGGCTGGCAGTCACCGACCACAACACCATCGCAGGTGCACTCGAAGCGCACGCGCTGGCGCCTGACCTGATCATCGTGGGGGAGGAAATCGAGGTGGCCGAGGGCGGGGAGCTGATCGCCTACTACGTGACGGAAGAGGTGCCGCGCGGTCTCAGCATCGATGATACCGTGGCCCGCCTTCGCCGCCAGGGCGCGGTCATCAGCGTCTCGCACCCGCTGGATAGCCTGCGAGGGTCCGCGTTGGGGCTGGAGCGCACGCTGGCAATCATCGATCGGGTGGATGCACTGGAAGGCTTCAACGCGCGCTGTCTGCGCGCGGGTGATAATCGGCGCGCCGAGGCGCTGGCGCGCTCACACGGCAAGCTGATTACTGCAGGCAGCGATGCGCACACGCTGCGCGAGGTGGGGGCGGGTTACCTGACCCTGCCGCCCTTCAAGGGGAACCCCGCTGCATTTCGCGCCAGCCTGGCGAAGGCGCAGCCGGGCGGCCGGCTGACCGGCCTGTGGCCGCACGTGCTGAGCACCTGGGCGAAGGTGACGAAGTGACCGGGTGACTGGGTGACAAGGAGACGGGGTGAAGAGGTGACAGGGTGACGCCGAATGGCGGGTTGAGTCTTCTAGCCACAATTATAGGTCACACCCATAGTCGACCGGCTCCGCCCGTCCACATCACCCCTTCACCCCGTCTCCCCGTCACCTTGTCAGGATCAGCCGATCACAATCGGGATGAAGACGCCCTGCATGGGGACGGGGTCGCGGCGGGCATAGTAGAGTCGGCGCTGGCTGGCTGTGTGGTAGGCGCTCCACACAAGATGGGTGGCGCCGCCGGCGTCGATGGCGACGGCCAGGTCGCTGATGCCTTCACAATACGACTGCGCTGTCTCCGCCTGCCACCAGAAGGCGCGACTGTCTGCCGGCCGGGCACGGTGGCGCAGAACTGGGCCACACGCCCAGATGGCCTGGAAGATGCGCGTGGATCGAGACATGATGCGCCCCAGACGGCAATCCGTCCCGGGGTCGGAGAGGTCACGGGGCGCGGTCCAGCCCCCCGGCAGACGTTCTGCGCTGCGAATGACATAGCTGTAGCCGGATTGCTCCTGCCAGACGATGTGGCAGTTCCCCTGCGAGTTGCACGCCAGCTTCGGGTAGAGAGAGTGCCGTTGCGGCGAGTCGGAGATGATTTGCGGGACGCTCCAGGTCCCGGCTTTGCGGCTGGCACAGAACACCTCGAACACGCCGGTCTCAGTCAGGCGATCTTGCCACGCGACCAGGAGCTCGCCATCCGAAGCGACCGTCAGCGCGGGATAGCTGCCCGCTCCACTCGGAACCGGCCCACTCGTCCAGGCTACGTCGCCCTTGCGACCGTAATATGTGGTGGAGCGCCCCGGGGTCGTGTCAGCCCAGACTGCATGCAGGCTCCCATCCGGGCCTGCGGCCAGCGCCGGCGAAGTAGACACCCCGCTGGTGCGCGAGACGATCTGCGGTAACGACCACTTCTGCCCATTCCACGCAGCGCAGAAGACCTCGCAATTGCCCAGAAACCAATTCGTGAATGCGCAGTAGAGGGTGCCGTCGGGTGTCGCTGCGAGCGCAGGCGACTCCCCGCTTGCGAATCGTACGGGCGGCTGCCATGCCGGGCTGGCATCCGTCAACGGGAAGCGCGCATGGTAGAGCGTCTTGTTTGCGACAAAGACCAGGTGGAGCGAATCGCCGGCGACGAGCACCGCTGGCTCGGCGCTGCCCGCGGGCGCAAAGGAGAGGAGAGCGGCATCGGACCAGGGCAGGTCGGAGCTGGCTGTGCTTGACATAAACGTATCTCCTGCTACGATCAGGCAAAGATGACTTCCTCTTTGCCGCTGAGCTTTTCCTCAATCTTCCGGATAATCAGGTCCAGGTGGGCGCCGTTGTGGACGAAGTCGAGGTCGTCTGCGGGTACCGTCAGCACCGGACAAAGCCTGAAACTATCCATCCATGCCGCATAGAGCAAGTTGAGCTGGTCGAGATAGGCCGGCGCGATGTTCTGTTCGAATGAGCGCCCGCGCTGCGAGATGCGGTCGAGCAGGGTCGGCACCGATGCGCGCAGGTAGACCACCAGATCAGGCGGCGGGAGAAACTGGATTAGTACCTCGTACAGCTCACGATAGGTATGATAGTCGCGCGGCAGGATGTGGCACTGCTCGAACAGGTTGCGCGCAAAGATTTCGGCGTCCTCGTAGACCGAACGATCCTGCACCACCGAGTTGGGGAAGTCCAGCAGGCGCCGGTGGTGGCGCAGACGGCGAGAGAGGAAGAAAATCTGCGAGTGGAACGCATAGCGCGTCATATCCTGGTAGAAATCAGCCAGGTAGGGATTGTCGGAGACCGCCTCGTAGAACGGCTCCCAGCCCAATCGCTCGCTCAACAGCCGCGTCAGCGTGGACTTGCCGACGCCGATATTGCCTGCGATCGCGATGAAGCGCTTGGTCATAGCTTATGCTTCCTGTTCAGGCGGGCGGCCAGGTTCGGCGCGCATTATGATCCATCTTCTTGATGTAGGCGGTTTCGAGGTCGATCCCTGCGTCGTTGGAGATCTTCAGGAGATAGGCCAGGGCATCAGCCAGCTCTTCTTCCAGGTCCGGCTGGACCATCTGCAACGCGCGGTCGTGTGCCTCGGATCGGTTGCCGACCTGGAGGAGCAATTCATCCTGGCGATGCCAGACGCGTTTGAGCACGCGGCCGATCTCGCCGAGTTCTTCGGTCAGGCAGATGTAGTCGAAGAACAGGTTGACGATGAAGCCTTTCTCGTGATCGAAGGCGCGTTGAAAACGCTGGAAGTCAGGGAGGCGGCGACCACGCTGCAGGAGCCGCGGCTCGGCCAGCGTTGCCTCCATATCCGGCAGGGGGAGCTGATAGCTATCGCTTTGCAGTGCATCCTTGATGCGGTTGATGACTTCGGTTCGCGCCGCCGGCTCGTGCACGATGTCCAGCCCATCCGTGTCGATCGTCAGGGCCGGCGCGACCGTATATTCTGCGAAGAAGCGTTCGTAGGCCAGTTGAAGGTCCGCAATGTAGGTGCGTTCCATCTGACGTTCGTAGGAACGGTCGCGGAACGCGATGCGTCCCATCAGGGTGTCCGTCGAAGCCTTGAGATAAACAACCAGTGCGGGCGCGGGGATCTGCTCACCGAGGATGGCGTGAACGCGCTCGTACATGCTGAGCTCATCGCCTGTCAGGTTGAGGTGTGCAAAGAGCCAATCTTTGGCGAACAAGTAGTCGCTCACGAGCGTTTGATGCTCGATCGTCTGCGCGATGACGCGGTGTTGCTGGCGGTAGCGGCTGAGCAGGATGAAAATCTGGGTCTGGAACGCATAGCGCGCCCGATCGGCATAGAAGTCGCCGAGGAACGGATTCTCCTCGAAGACTTCCAGGAGCAGCTCGCCTTGAATCGCCTCCGCGAGCATGCGGGCCAGGGTGGTTTTGCCGACGCCGATCGCGCCTTCAATGGCAATGTAGGGGTTGAGAGCCAAGCACACCCTCCTTCGGGCGAGCCAAACCGTGGTAAGATAGCGCGTAACGCGCATCTTAATGCTGCGAAGGCATTATATGCGTACACAGCCAACGGGCCAAGAATGGCGGCAGGAATTCCAAATGTAGGGGCAAAGCATCCTGAGCGGAGGTCCGGGGGGCCGTAGTCGAAGGATGTAGGCCGTGCCGGCGTTCTTCGACTGCGCCCACCGCCAGCGGCGGCCTCCGCTCAGAATCCGGCACTCTGTCGTAGATTGGGCATTCCTGGAATGGCGGGCCAGGCACGGCGCGTGGCGTGTTGCAAGGCACGGCCTGAAACCTTTGCTGCACTAATACGTATGGGAAGGTGAGCGGATGGCATAGGCGCAAGCAGGCTGATCGGGCAGTCTTGTCTGATCCGGGAGAGCGGGTGGACAACCAGGAACTCATCTGGCTGGAACAGGCGCAGGGAGGAAATCGGCAAGCATTTGCGCGGTTGGTCGCGGCCTATCAGGGTCCCGTCTATAACCTGGCCTATCGGATGCTCGGCAACGCGGCTGAGGCAGAAGATGCCACCCAGGAGACCTTCGTGCGGATGTATACCAAGCTGCACACCTTCCAGCCAGACAAGAAGCTGTCGTCCTGGGTGCTTTCCATTGCGTCGCACTATTGCATCGACCGGCTGCGCCGACGGCGGGGCGAATTTCTCTCGCTGGATGAGGAGCCGGTTGCCAATACACTGCGCAGCGGGCAACCCGACCCGCAGGAAGTCGCAGTGCGGCACGAGACCCGCGACCGAGTCCAGGCGATGGTCGAAACGTTGGCGCCGGTCTACCGGGTGCCGTTGGTCCTGCGCTACTGGCATGACTTATCCTATGGCGAGATAGCCGAGGTGTTGGGATTGAGCGTACAGGCGGTTAAGTCGAGGCTCCACCGGGCGCGTTTGCAAATGGCCGAGCGCGCAGGAGCAGAGTGAGGTCCTATGCACAGTGAGTATACCCTGCTGATGTCACTGGCGTTGGATGATGAGGCGAGCGCAGCCGACCTCGCGCGGCTGCACGCGCATCTGCCAACCTGTGCCGAGTGCCGGAAGGTCTGGGCCCGGTGGCAAGAGATGGACCGGCGCTTCCAGGCAGAGCCGCTCGTGACCGCGCCGGTTGACCTGGCGCGCCAGGTCGCCGCCCGACTGGAGGAACGCGAGCTGCAGCGCCGCCGCGTGCGCTGGCTGGGTTCCGGTCTGGCGCTGAGCTGGCTTGCACTTGTGTTTCTTGGCCTGTTGGCAGCCGTGGGCGTGTTCGCCTGGCTGACGGCTAACCTGCAGCAGGTCGGCACGCTGGCTTCGACTGCGGCGCAGGTACTCACAGCGTTCAACGGCCTGCTGCGGGGTATCGTTGCGACTGCGGATTCCATCGGCGCGCCCGTCCTGGCCGCCATCCTGGGTGGCCTGGCCTGCCTGACTTGCGGTCTGGCGATGGTCTGGCTGTGGCTGATTCCACAGGGCAGTCGCTTCCTGAGCTTTGCGGCACGCCATGAATAGCTGGCAACCGGCGCGCGGGGCAGCCAGGACTGGCACGCAGCGAAGCCCCTGCTTGTGGTCGGCAGTGGCGTTGCTTCTCGCTCTGCTTCAGGCTCTCTTCGCCTGGCCTTCCACTGCACTGGCACAGGCGCCCGGCGACGATAAGCTCGTCCTGAGCGGAGAATACGTCCTGGCCGGCGGCGAAACATTGGGCGGACATCTGACGGTCACGGGCGGCAGCGCTGCGCTCGCCGCGGGCAGTCGGGTCGGGCAGGACGTAGTAGTGTTTGGCGGAGAACTGCGCGTTGCGGGAACGGTGGTCGGGGGGCTGACCATCTTCGGCGGTTCAGTCACGCTGGCCGACTCAGCAGTGGTGGAGGGAGATCTGGCGGCCTTCGGCGGCGCGCTGACTCAGGCCCCAGGCGCAATTGTACAAGGTGAGGTCTTTGCTAGCCCGCGCAACCTCTTATCGCAAGTGCCGTGGCCCCTGCCACGGTCGGAAGCGCCGACGGCGGGTCCTGAGTCGTCTACGCTGGCTGCCTTCGTCCGCTGGCAGGCAGGGACTCTGGGCCTGGGGCTGACGCTGGCATTACTCGCGGTAGGTTTGGTCGTGCTGTTTCCGAGGCGGGTCGGCACCGTGGTTGCAGTCATTGCGCGCCGGCCCTTCTACAGCGGCGGCGCCGGCTTGCTGACGCTGGTGGTGGGCTTGCTGGCCGGTGGGCTGCTGCTGATCGCCTGCGGCCTGGGGTTGTTGGTGTGGTTGGTGCTATTGGCTGCGCTGTTGTGCGGCTGGTCTGTCGCCGGGACCTGGCTGGGGCATCGCCTTCTCGGCCTGTTGCGGGTTAGTACCTCATCGGCCATGACCGAGGCCGTCATCGGCGTTTTCCTCCTCACGCTTCTTGCGCGGCTGCCGCTCGGCATCGGTTTCCTGGTCGGGCTGGCGGCTCTCTCTGTAGGCGTGGGTGCAGTGGTCCTGACGCGATTCGGGGGGACTTCGGATGAGATGGTGCTGGCACGGCGGCGCGAGGATGGCCTATGAAAGTTCGTCTGCTCGCAGCCTGGGAGGATGTGCGCTCCAGCTACTGGTTCGTGCCTGCGGCCATGGCACTCACTGCTCTTCTCTTTTCATTTATCACGATTGCGATAGATCGCCGTGTTCAATATGACTGGGTCAGGGAGGTAGGCTTCATCTGGAGCGGCGGCGCTGAGGGGGCGCGCAGTCTGCTATCGACCGTGACCGGCTCCGTCATAACGGTCGCGGGTGTGGTTTTCTCGATCACCTTGACCGCCCTATCCCTGGCCTCGCAGCAACTTGGACCTCGTTTGCTGCGCAATTTCATGCGCGACACGGGCAACCAGATTGTGTTGGGGACCTTTGTCGCGACCTTCGTTTATGGTGTATTGGTGCTGCGCACTGTGCGCAGTGGGGACAGGGAGTTTGTCCCTTATGTTTCGGTGACGATCGCGATTCTGTTGACGCTCGCAAGCCTGGCCGTCCTCATCTATTTCTTTCATCATGCTTCCCTTTCCATTCAGGCACCGATTGTCATTGCCGCAGTGGCAGAGGACCTCCATCATGCCATCGACCGCTTGTTTCCAGAGGAGTTAGGCCAGGATCTCCGCAACATTGAAAGGGCGGATGGCTCTGAGGCCTGCCAGGAGGCAGTAAGACGACCCTCTCGTACGCTCTCTGCGTCTCAGAGCGGATATCTGCAAGCCATTGACGAGGCTGCGCTCTTGGAAGCAGCGACGGATAACAGCCTCCTCTTGATGCTTTTGCGCCGCCCAGGTCAATTTGTCAGCCGGGCTGCGCCACTCGTACAGGTGTGGGGTTCAGAGGCGCCCGGCGACGAGGTCATAGAGGCCATCCAAGGCGCATTCATTATCGGACGGCAGCGCACGACGACTCAGGATGTGGAGTTTGCCATCGAGCAGCTCGTGGAGGTCGCGGTCCGTTCGCTGTCACCTGGAATCAACGATCCTTATACGGCCATTACTTGCATCGATTGGCTTGCTACTGAACTCGTGCATCTGGCGGGGAAGCAGTTCCCTTCCGCCTGCCGCTACGATGACTCCGGGGAGTTGCGTGTCGTGGTCGAGTGCCCGGTCACATTCCCTGGTGCGTTGGATACGGCCTTTGATCAGATTCGGCAGCATGTGGGGGCAAGTGTCGCAGTCCGTGTTCGGTTGTTGGAGAGCCTGACCCTGATCGCGCCTCACGTCACTTCTGAGACGGGCCGGATGGCGGTGAAGCGGCAGGCCGCAATCATCTGGGCGGATACGCTCTCCACGGTTGCTGTGCCTGAGGATCGGCAGGCTATCGAGTCACGCTTTCAGCGGTTGACAGAGGCATTCGAGCCATCCTGAACCCCGGTCATCTGAGCCGCACGGCCCGAAGTGGCTTCGTCAGGCGGGTGTGGGTCGGCCTATCCCTTTTTCCTCCTCGAACCAAGAGCGAAGTTGACCTGACGCGCGCACTTGACCGGCCTCTCAGGGCAGGTTACAATAGTTGCGTGTTCGAGAGGGAGTTATTTGAGAGCGGCCCCTTGGTGCAAATGCGTCTCGCAGTTAGTCGCGCCGTGTTTCGCCTGGGACCGGCCTGGTCGGTAGTTGCCGGTGCGATTGCTATCGGAGTGCTGAGACCGGAGGCTCCGGGATTGCTGCGCGTGCTGACCGCGGCAGTTCTGGTGGATCTGGCCTGGGGCGCTATTCGGCAGGTGATCCCCATCGCCCCTGCTGCCGCTTCCCCGGCTATGCCCACAGTGCAGGTGGCACCAGCGGTCGGGGTGCTCCCCTTCGCCCAACCCGATGCACCGTTGGCCCGCTGGTTGGCTGCGCTAACTCCGGCTTATCCGCTCGACCTCATATTCGATCGGGCAGCAGACGCGCCGGTGTCCACGCCTCAAGTCACGTCGGGCGCATGGCAGGGAGTTCTGGTGATCAGCGGATTGGCGTTGGTCCTCAGCTTGCTGCTGGGATGGCCTGCGGTCGTGCTTACTTTGGTCGCGCTGGCAACTATCTGGATGGCCGCAGCGACAGGGCGGCGCGGTGAGTTTCCTGGGCTGGCTCATGCCTTGCTGGACGTGGGGTGGCCCTGGCTCCTCGGCATGTCACTGGCTGCCGGCGAGCTGGCGGGCGCGGACGGGAGCGCGTACTGGGCGGCGGTTCGGCCGGGCTTGCTGCTGGCCGGGGCTTTCACGATGCTACAGTGGGGCATGTATCGGGGGCGGCATATCGCCCAGGTGCAGCCGGAGGCCACGCCGGTGCTGGCCTGGTTCGGGCAGTTCGCCGTCCTCGCCCTCCTCATCGTCATGCGTTCACCCTGGGCCGTGGCCTGTGTGGCCGCACTGTTGGCTGCACCCTCATTCTGGCTGGCGAGGGTGCGACCCGGCACCTGGGCCGGTGCAATGCCCTGGTGGTGGGCTGCTTCGTTTGTCGCTGCCTTTGCCGTTCGCTGAAGGGGCAGAGGCGCATGCGGGGATTACAGAGGTAAGGGGTGCTGGAACAGCTGGTCGGCCTGGTTGAGCGCATCGTGACGGAAGTCAGCGCGGTCATCCCCCAGTTTACGTGGGCGAGCCTGGTTGATATCCTCCTGGTGGCGCTCATCTTTTATGGGCTGTTTCGTCTCTTTCAAGGCACCCAGGCGGTGGCGCTGTTGCGCGGCATCCTGGTAATTGCGCTGGTCTTCGTCCTCGCAGCCAGCCGGTTCACCGCGTTCGGTTGGGTCATGCGCAATACGCTGCCGGTGATCCTGGTGGCAATTCCGGTCATCTTCCAGCCGGAGCTGCGCAGGGCGCTGGAGCGCCTGGGCCGAACTGCGCCAGTCATTGTGGGACGGGGCGGTCGTGAGACGGCAACACAGCAGGCCATCCATGAGATCGTGCTGGCAGTGGAGACGCTGGCACGCGAGCGGACGGGGGCGTTGTTGGTCCTCGAGGGCGACACGGGCCTGGAAGAATACATCGAATCAGGGGAGCGCATCGATGCCGGCATCTCGGCGCGTCTCCTGCTGACCATCTTCTTTCCGGGTACACCGTTGCACGATGGGGCGGTTATCGTTCGGGGGGATCGGATTGTGGCGGCTGCGTGCGTGTTGCCCCTGACGCAACGCGACCTGGCTGACAGTTCGCTGGGCACTCGCCACCGGGCTGCCGTCGGCGTTACAGAGCAGAACGATGCACTGGTGATTATCGTGTCCGAAGAAACCGGCATCATCTCGCTCGCCCGCAGTGGACGTATTGCGCGCCGGCTCGACGGGCAGCGGCTCCGCACCATTCTACAGGCCTTTTACCGGCCCCGGCGATTATTCGGGAACGGGACTTAGAAGCCATGAAGACATGGTTGTCGCGTTTGGGCTCCGCGGGTCTGTCGCTCATACTGGCCGCCCTGGTGTGGGTGGTGGCGATCCGTGAGGAGTATCCGCAGCGCGAGTTTGATCAGCCCATCTCCGTCAGCCGGACGGGGCTGGCCGAGGATCTGACAGTCTTCGGTGATATCCTCAGCGAGGTGCGCATCGAGATTCGCGCACCGAAGGCGCGTTGGAACAACTTGCAGGCGCGGGCGTTCACCGCCTGGGTAGACCTGGCAGGTCTGTCTGCGGGTGAATATGATGTCCGAGTTCAGGTGTTGCCGCCCGATCCGCAGGTGCAGGTCATTGCGGTGGATCCGCCCGTGATTCGCGTGCGCTTGGAAGAGCGCAAACAGAAGTCTGTCACGGTTCAGGCTAATATCATGGATGCGACGGCGTTCGGCTACTCCTGGCATACGCCCGTGATAACGCCGACTGCGGTGCTTATCAGTGGCTCGGCTCCGCTGGTCGATCAGGTGGAGTCAGCGGTCGTCGATGTATATTTGCGGGGTGCGCGAGCATCGATCGAACGTAGTCTGCGGGTAACGCCACGTAATGCGCTGGGCGAGACGGTGGGTTTCGTCAATGTGGCCCCGCGCGATGTCGCAGTGCAGGTGCCAATTGTGCAGCTCCCTGGCTATCGGGAGATTGCGATCCTGGTCGAGCCCGTGGGTACGCCTGAAACCGGCTATACGGTGAGTGCGGTGTCGGCTGATCCACAGCTCGTCACGGTGCAGGGCGACCCGCTCGTTATCTCGGAGTTGAGCGGGTATATTACAGTGCCTGTCGATATCAGCGGCGCAAGTCAGGATGTCATCGAGCGCGTTCCACTGAAGTTGCCGGAGAGTGTCTCGGCATTGAGCACGCAGAGTGCCAACGTCAAGGTTAGCATCGTGCCGATTACGGGTGTGCAAACGGTCCGTACGAAGCCGACGATCCAGGGCCTCGGCCCCGGGTTAGCCTACACGCTGACGCTCGACACGGTGAGCGTATTCCTGTCAGGGCCGTTGCCCATGCTTCTCGACCTGGGACCCGATCAAGTGCCGATCATCCTCGACCTGACCGGATTGGGGCCGGGCGTGCATGTGCTTGAGCCATCGGTGCCAGTTCCGAGTGATATCCGCGTCGAAGGGATTGCGCCGCAGACCGTGGAGGTGACCATCGGGCCAGCGCCGACCGGTACGCCGGAGAGCGGGCTGGAAGGTGCGACGCCATCGCCGCAGACAACAGAGAGTCCTTAGCGCCTAAGAGAGAGGTTGGGTAACCCAGATGCGAATGCCGGTAGTCGCCCTGGTCGGGCGGCCGAATGTGGGAAAGTCTACGCTGTTCAACCGCCTGGTCGGTCAACGGCTGTCCATTGTACAGGACGAGCCGGGCACCACACGTGACCGTTTGTATGAAACGACCGAGTGGACGGGGCGCTCCTTCATCCTGGTCGATACGGGTGGGGTGGATGTCGCCCTGACCGACAAGGCGGCTCGCAAAGGCGATCAGCCCGAGGCGCTCGGAGGCTCATCGCGCGAGTTTGCGCGTGAGATTCGCCAGCAGGCCGAAATCGCCATCGAGGAGGCGGACGTTGTCGTGCTTGTCACCGACGCGCGTGACGGGTTGACCTCCGCCGATGAAGATATCGCGGACATTTTGCGGCGGTCGGGGCGACCTGTGCTGCTGGCCGTCAACAAGGCCGATAACGAGGCGCGACGTCAGGCTGCGCTGGAATTTTACGAGCTGAACCTGGGTGAGCCGTATCCGGTCTCCGCACATCATGGCAGCGGCACCGGCGACCTGCTCGACGCGATCGTGGCGCAGATACCACAGGTGGCCGAAGAAGAAGTCGCGCCGGATGTCGTGCGTATTGCCATCGTGGGCCGGCCCAATGTGGGTAAGTCGTCGCTGCTGAATGCGCTGATCCAGGAGGAACGCTCGATCGTTAGTTCGATCCCCGGGACGACGCGCGATGCCATCGACACGGACCTGACTTTCCAGGGTCAGAAGGTCACGTTGATCGACACTGCCGGCATCCGCCGCCGCGGCAAGGTGGAAGTCGGGGTGGAAAAGTACAGCGTGATGCGGGCGCTGAATGCGGTGCAGCGGGCAGACGTGGTCCTTCTTGTCGTGGATGCTACGGCAGGCATCACGGCGCAGGATTCGCATGTGGCCGGATTCATACTCGAAGCCTATAAGAGTGTGGCGGTCATCGTCAACAAGTGGGACATCGTGCCCGACAAAGAGACCAATACTGCCGCCGAGTTTACTGACGGGATTCGTAGCACGCTGCGCTTTATGGATTATGTGCCGGTGCTGTTCGTGTCAGCACTGACGCATCAGCGAGTGAGCAAGATTCTGCCGCTTGCGTTGAACCTCGCGGAGCAACGCAAACTGCGTATACCGACCGGTGACCTCAACCGGCTGTTGCGCGAGGCATTGACTGCGCGTCCGGCCTTCAGCCGCCGGGGCAAACAGCTCAAGCTGTTTTATGCAACGCAGGCTGAAGTGGCTCCGCCGACCTTTGTGCTGTTCGTCAACGATCCCGAACTGGTACATTTCTCATACGAGCGATACATCGAGAACCGCATTCGAGAGGTCTACCCGTTCGAGGGTACGCCGATGCGGATCAATTTCCGCGCGCGAGCGCAATCGGACACGGGTGACTTCGTGTAGCAATTTTGCTACACCACATCAATCTTAAACTAATTTCATTAAGGGACCGAATAGGCTATGCGAAGAGATGAAGTGCTGCGAAAGTGGGTGGGAAATCGCTGGTTGGAGCTGATGCTGCTGGTCGGCTTTGGCGCGATCGTGGTGTGGCTGGGCGTCCTCGCATCGCCGATGGTCAGGCCGTATGTCGTGCCGGTAGTTGACAACATCCGCGAGTTCATCTTGCGGCCGCGCGGGCCGGACTTCGACGGCAGGGCAGCCTTCCGGCATGCGGAAGCGCAGATGAAGATCGGCCCCCGCGAGACCGGCTCGGAGGGCAGCCGCCAGACCGCCCAGTATATCAGCAGGGTCCTCCAGCAGAACGGCTGGGCGGTCGAGTACCAGACCTTCACCTATCGTGGTGCAGCCGGCCGCAACATCATCGCCAGGGCAGGGCAGGGCCGAGGGCCGGTTGCCATCATCGGAGCGCATTATGATACCCGGCTGTACGCGGACAACGATCCTGACAGCCGTCTCAGGCAGCAGCCTGTGCCGGGCGCGAATGATGGCGCAAGCGGCGTGGCGGTGCTGCTGGAGCTCTCGCGCAGCCTCGACAAAACGAAGCTGACCAACGAGGTATGGTTGGTTTTCTTCGACGCTGAGGACAATGGCCGCATCAACGGCTGGGAGTTCATTGCCGGGTCGACACACATGGCAGAGAACCTGACCGTGACGCCCGCGTTCGTAGTCATCGCGGATATGGTGGGCGACAAGGACCTGCAACTCTACAAAGAGAAAAACTCGACTCCGGCGCTGGTTGAGCGTATCTGGCAGATTGCCGCGCGACTGGGCTACAGTGACACGTTCCTGCCGACCGAGAAGTACTCCATGATCGACGACCACACGCCGTTCCTGCGCGCGGGCATTCCCGCGGTGGACATCATCGACTTCGACTATCCCTACTGGCACACCACTCAGGATACGCTCGACAAGCTGGCGCCTGAATCGCTCAAGCGGGTCGGCCGGGTCATCGAGGTGTTGCTGGAGGATGGAAGCTGGAGCTTGGAGATGCCTGCATGAGACCTGCCCACCGGCTGGAATCGCTCCCGGTCTACTTCTTTGCCACCCTGGATGCCAGGGTCAAGGCCCTGGCCAAGCAGGGCGTGGATGTTATCAAGCTGGATATCGGCAGCCCTGACGGGCCGCCGCCCCAGGCGGTCATCGATGCGCTTACGCGGGCCGCGAACGTGCCCACGAATCACGGCTATGCGGGCTACACCGGCACGCCGGCGCTGCGCCAGGCGATTGCCGACTACTACGCACGGCGCTATGACGTGACGCTCGATGTGGCGACCGAAGTGCTGCCGCTGATCGGCTCGAAAGAAGGCATTGCCAATATGGCACTGGCCTGGCTGGATCCCGGCGATGTGGTGCTGGCGCCCGATCCCGGCTATCCGGCCTACCGCATGAGCGCACTCATGGTCGGCGGGCAGGTGTACGATATGCCGCTGCAAGAGGAGAAGGGGTTCCTGCCGGACGTGTCTGCCATCCCGGCTGCCGTGACGGAGCGGG
>DAOUGK010000565.1:0-9995 GCA_034429055.1 Anaerolineae bacterium
GCTCAGGAGAGGGGGTGCACGCAAGCGGGGCACCAAGAAAAGCCAGGGCGGGGGTGAGGCGATTGCCCGCCGCAGGCGCGGGAATGAGTTGGCGGCAGAACAGGTGTTGCGGTATAATTCCTTGTGGTTGCCGAACGGTAACAACAGGAAGCGCAGGGTGATGATGGAGGACGGTGCGGTTTGTACGGACAACCTAACCCCTGAGCAACGCCGCCGAACTATGACGAATGTCCATCAGAAGGACACCAAACCCGAACTGATAGTGCGTCGTCTCGTACATAGCATGGGGTATCGGTATCGGTTGCATCGAAGGAATCTTCCGGGCAATCCTGATCTGGTGTTTGTAGGGCGACGGAAGATCATCTTTGTGCATGGTTGTTTCTGGCATGGTCATACGTGTAAGTCAGGCATGAAGCAGCCGAAGACCCATCAAGACTACTGGACTAGGAAACTGGCGCGGAATCGAACGCGAGACCAAGAAAACCTAGACCGACTGAGAACGATGGGCTGGCAAGTGCTAGTAATCTGGGAATGTGAGACAAAACACAGGGATCAATTGGCTGCATGCGTACGCCAATTTCTTGATGCCCCCGAGAGGTGACGGCACGTGTACAAGTTCTATGAGTTCTTTGCCGGTGGCGGGTTTGCGCGTCTTGGGCTTGGGAGCCAATGGGAGTGCATCTTTGCGAATGATTTCTCAGAAAAGAAAGCCCGCGCCTATCGGATGAACTTCTCACCAGCGAACGAACTGGTGGAAGATGATGTATACAACTTAGAAACAGAACAACTGCCGGGGTGGGCTCATCTGGCATGGGCATCTTTTCCTTGCCAAGACTTATCTTTGGCCGGAAAGCAGAAGGGCCTTCAAGGAGAACGAAGCGGGTCGTTCTGGGGTTTCTGGCGGCTAATGCAAGGGTTGGAGTACGAGGGCCGTGCCACTCCGCTGATTGTTCTTGAGAACGTTATTGGAACAATATCAACGCGTGGTGGAGAGGATTTCAGAGTTCTACTTGATACATTAGTGTCAGCAGGATATAGCGTTGGTCCAATGGTCATAAACGCAGTTCACTTTGTGCCCCAATCTCGACCCCGCTTGTTCATTGTTGCGGTCAGGAATTCGGTGGATGTGCCAGTATACCTGCGCGCCTATATGCCAAATCAATTCCTGCATTCAACAGCTCTGGTACGGGCTTTTGAGACAATGCCCGCACATATTCGAGAGGCTTGGGTCTGGTGGAATCTACCTACCCCCACCCTTCCTTCCCGCAAACTCACTGACCTGATTGAAGAGAATCCTACAGACGTCCGCTGGCATGATGACGAGGAGACGGAAAGACTCTATGAACTAATGCCATCGCTTCATCGAGCCAAGGTGCAGCAAGCCAAGAAGCCGGGGGAACGCATCGTTGGAACACTCTATCGGCGTATCCGCAAGAATGACAATGGGGAGAAGGCACAAGTAGCTGAGGTGCGATTTGACGGCGTAAGCGGCTGCCTTAGAACTGGCTCCGGGGGGTCAAGCCGCCAGTTCATCTTCGTAGTTGAAGGAGAACAGGTACGATCGCGACTTCTCTCCGCACGCGAGGCAGCCCGGCTGATGGGCGTACCCGACGACTATAAGTTGCCAATCAACTACAATGAGGCATATCACCTTTTCGGGGATGGGTTGGTTGTGCCCGTTGTCGCTTGGCTCGAGCGATCCCTGCTTCGTCCATTGGCAGAGGCCTCATTACTTCGGGGCGAATCAATCCATGACGAGGAGTGCGATGAAAGGACGATCCTTGAGCTGCCTATGCAGCTTATGCTGCTAGAAAGACGAACACCTGAGCCATGACACGACTCAACGAAGCGATATCAGTGCTCTCTGACTGGTGGGATTCGCTGCCAACATACAGGCAAAAGAATGGATTGCCCGCTCAAGGCACCCTGGCAAGTGCGTTGGTGGTGCTTGAGCACTTACAGAGCAATTATTCATTGAATCTCAGTGCACACATGGCACCGGGAGGGGCTCAGATAGCCGGACTGAGTGGCACCCAAGTACAGCGCATCCTTGCTCGATTTGGAGAGGCCAGACCATTCTTACGAGAAGGCGGTCGAACTAATCGAGGCAATCCTGCTCCCGTAAGGCTCCTTCTGGCATCGCTGGACAATTTACAACTCCACACCCTCTCTACTGCGGAACGCAATGGCATCCTTATGGAGATGCAGCGATGGTTAGTCAGCGAGCGGGTTAGTGAATATTTCAAGCGCGAACGGGTGAAACTCATCTTTGATGAGCAACAGACCGCCTGGCAGCTGGTTCACGAGCTTCTGAATTCCGCACGCACTGTTGGAAAAGAAGGGCAGGTTGCTCAGTATCTAATTGGGGCTAAACTTACCCATAGGTTCCCAAACACACCGATCCGCAACGACTCCTACAGTACGGCTGACCTCCAGTCCGGCAGCCAGGGCGACTTCGTGGTCGGTGACACGGTGTTCCACGTCACCGTTGCGCCCACGCCCGGCCATTATGAGAAATGCCGGAGCAATCTAGCAGCGGGCCGCAAGGCGACTTTCCTCGTGCCCGATCGTCTTGTGGTGGGCACAAAGCAGAACACAGAGAATGTCGCGCCGGGCCGCATTTCCGTCACGTCTATTGAGACTTTTGTGTCTCAAAACTTGGAGGAACTGGCAACATTCTCCAACGACGCAGTACGACGCGAGTTCCGGCAACTGTTCGACATTTACAACAAACGCGTGGACGCGATCGAGACCGATAAATCCCTGCTGATCGAGATTCCCCCAAACCTGTAGGGCCTCCGACGAACACGACGGGCGCATCCACCCCGGAACCCCCGCCCTGCATACAGCGTCTCATCCTCAGTACCGACGGCACAGTCCGGTACGAGGAGGAGAGCACCATGCGAGGCCCAGTGACCCGTGTTGCACCTTTGCCCGGTCGTCCTTTCGAGCGCCCCCTGCTGACCCTGGGGCTGCTCCTGTTGATCCTGCTCGCGATGCTGGCCTTCGCGCACCCGGCTGCGGCGGACGGCATTATCATCCCGCGGCCCCCGCGCGACCGGCCCGTGATCCCCTGGCGCGACATCCCGCTGACCGTGAAGTATCACCGCGTGGACGTGACCATCACCGACCAGGTCGCGACGACACGCGTGGACCAGGTGTTCGTCAACAACGCCACCTATCCGGTCGAGGGCACGTACATCTTCCCGCTGCCCGAAGACGCCGCGGTTTCCTCGTTCGACATGTGGGTGGACGGCCGGAAGCTCGAAGGCAAGCTGCTGGGCCGCGATGAAGCACGGCGCATCTATGAGGACATCGTGCGCCAGCAGCGCGACCCGGCTCTGCTCGAATACGTGGGCCGCGGCGCGTTCCAGGCCAGCATCTTCCCCATCCCCGCGGGCGGCGAGCGCCGCATCGAGCTCAGCTACGCGCAGGTGCTCAGCCAAGCCAACGGCCTCGTGCATTACCGCTACCCGCTCAACACCGAGAAGTTCTCCGCCCGTAACCTGGCCGAAGTTGCGGTGACCGTTACCGTGGAGGACAAGGCGCCGCTGCGCGCGCTCTACTCGCCCAGCCACACCGTTGAGGTCACGCGCGACGGCGAGCGCCGCGCGACCGTCAGCTACGAGGCGCGCGACGTCCGCCCCGACCGCGATTTCGACCTGTATTACAGCGTCTCCGAAGACGCGATTGCCGTCAACCTGTTGAGCTACAAGCCGTTCGACGAGGACGGCTACTTCGTCCTGCTCGTCGCACCGCCCATCGAGGCCGCGGCGGATAAAGTCATCGCCAAAGACGTGGTGCTGGTGCTCGATACGTCGGGCAGCATGGACGGCGAGAAGATGCGGCAGGCACAGGACGCCGCGACGTTCGTGCTGGATCACCTGAATCCCGATGACCGGTTCAACATCGTCGCGTTCAGCACGGCCACGCGGCTGTTTGCAGACCGCCCTGTGCCGGCCAGCCGTCGCGCGGAGGGCCGCGAGTTCATCCGGCGGCTCATCGCGCAGGGCAGTACCGACATCAACCGGGCGCTGCTGGAGGGTCTCGCGGGCGTGGACGGCAGGCGGCCCACCGTGCTCATCTTCCTGACGGACGGGCTGCCCACCGCGGGCGAGACCGACCCGGACCGCATCGTGGCGAACGTGCAGGCGAATGCGGCCAAGACCGTGCGCCTGTTCGCCTTCGGCGTGGGTTATGACGTGGACACGGTGCTGCTGGACCAGCTCAGCGCGAACCAGCGCGGCGCGGCGAGCTATGTCGCGCCGAGCGAGAAGATCGACGAGAATGTGTCGGAATTCTACGCGAAGGTGAGCGCGCCGGTGCTGGTAGATGTGGGGCTGAAGCTGCCCGGCGCAACCATCGAAGAGGTCTACCCTTACCCGCTGCCCGACCTGTTCGCGGGTACGCAGCTCGTCGTGACTGGCCGCTACCGCACGCCGGGCACCACGACCCTGACCCTGACCGGCACGGTGGACGGCAAGGCGCAGACCTACACTTATCGCAATCTGACGTTCGTCAGCCGCGGCGGCAACGAGTTCATCCCCCGCCTGTGGGCACAGCGCAAGATCGGCTACCTGCTGACGCAGATCCGGCTGCAGGGCGCGCAGGGCGTGGACACCGCGGAGCTGGTGGATGAGGTGGTCAGCCTCAGCACCCGCTTCGGCATCGTGACGCCTTACACCTCGTTCCTCGTGGAAGAGCCGGGCATGACCACTGTCAGGCCGGGCGACAGCCTGCCGCCCGTGGGTGGGGCCGGCGGCGGCGCGGCGGCGCCAGCGGCTGAGGCGCCGGCGGACACCGGGCGATCCGGTGAGGCTGCGGTGGCAAAGGCCCAGGCCGAGAGCGCGCTGCGCAGCGCGGACCAGGCTGCGGCCCCGGCTGCCGGCTCACCGGAGAGCGAGGTGCTCAAGCACGTGGGCAACAAGACCTTCCGCCTGCTGGACGGCGCATGGGTGGACACGGCATTCGATGCGGCCCAGATGAAGCCGGAACAGGTCATCTTCGGCTCGGACCGGTATTTTGCCTTGCTGCGCCAGTTGTCCGAACTCGGCCGCTACCTGGCCCTGGGCGACCGCGTGACCGTCGTCCTCAACGGCAAGGCCTACGCAGTCGTACTGGAGAAGTAAGCTGTTTGCCACAGAGGGCACAGAGGCCGCAGAGATTGACACTTTCTCTGAGGTCTCTGTGTTCTCTGTGGCAAGACTCAGCCCGACCGTGCGCTTTTCGGAACCACCCAGCTTTGTTGCCATCAACCCCCTGCCATGCTATAATCCCTCCGTTTATGACCTGCGTCATACTGCATTTTCCCCGGAGTCATTAATGGATCGGCGCGATATACTCATGGCGTTGCCGGTGTTCGCCGGCCTGTCAGAGCGGGACTGGGACAAAGTCACCGACCTGTTCAGCGAACGCCAGTATCAGAAGGATGACTACATCTTTCTGGAGGGAGAAGCGCCGGAAGCCCTCTACGTGGTCAAGACCGGCAAAATCAAGGTGCTGCGCCATTCGACCGACGGCAAGGATGTGGTCCTGCGCGTCGCCAGCCCGGGCCAGATGCTCGGCTCGGTTGCAGTGTTCGACGGCGGCGGCTATCCGGGCACGGCCCAGGCCATCGAGGACTGCTGCCTGCTCGTCATCGCGCGTAACGATTGTCTGACCCTCGTCACCCGTTATCCGGTCTTTGCCCTCGCGGTCATCAACGACATGGGTACGCGGCTGCGCGGCTCCGCCGAGCAGATCCGCAGCCTCGCAGTGGAACGGGTCGAGCAGCGCATCGCGCGCGTCCTGCTCAAGCTAGGCGCGAGCGCGGGCGCCGACACGGCCGACGGCCGTGTGATCGAGATGCCCCTGACCCGGCAGGATGTCGCAGACATGACCGGCACGACCGTCGAGACCGCGATCCGCGTGATGAGCAAGTTCCGCCGGCTGGAACTCATCCGCACCCGCCGCGGCAAGGTTGTCCTCGTGGACCTCCAGGCGCTCCAGGATATTGCCGAAGCGGGGTGACGTGACAAGGTGAAGAGGTGACCGGGTGACAAGGTGATGTGGTTGGGCAGGCTTCTGGCAAGAGGGAATGACCGGTAAGATGGATAGGAGACTCAACCGGCCATCCGGCATCACCTTGTCACCTCTTCACCCGGTCACCTTGTCACCTTGTCACCCCGTCACCTTTGACCCACAATCCCTCTTATGTTAAAATACCGTTGCTTGCCGGTGAGCCGCCGCCCCGGGGCTTGACCCCGGGAAGGAACTTCCCGACTTCCCCTCTGTCCGGGCAGCACGCTGCCCGGGTGGAGAGAGCCGCCTCACGAAACCACAAGTGAGGGCAGCCCAGGTCAGGCGCAAGCCTGACCCGCTGACTACAACCGCAACAGAAAACAAACCCGCGAAGCTCCAGGCGAGATAGCATCTCGGCTGGAGCCGTGAGGGCTGAAACGGTGGGGTAAGAGCCCACCGGCGGCGGCAGTAATGTCGCCGGCCAGGCGAGCGTGCGGCTGGAAGCAAGGTGAGTGGGCCAGGCATATCAGACTTGGGTTAGCGCGCCGAGCGTAAGCTCGGCCAACGCCGGCGCAAGCTGGCGCTTGGTCTCATCGCAGCGGCGCCGGTGAAGGTGGGCAACACCCGCCAGGCCAGGCGCAGCCACGTGCCTGCGTGAGCAGGCGCGTGAGATAGATGGCGGCAGGCTCAAGGCTCTCGCCTTGAGCAAGACAGAATCGGGGGTATGATCCGGCAAGTGTGTGACCGAAGCTCCGGCTTCGGTCACGTTGCAGTTTGTGGCGGTTTTCGCCACAAACTGCCAGGTGACGGCAAAGCCGTCACACGCCGACGTGGCGGAATGGCAGACGCTGCAGACTTAGGATCTGCTGAGCTAAGCTCGTGGGGGTTCAAATCCCCCCGTCGGCACTAATCTGGTCAATAGTTGATCCGAAGACCGTTCGAAACCGCGTGTTTCGGGCGGTTTTTGCGTTCAAACGATCCCACTGCGGGCTCGCAAATGAGCGGGCAACGATTTGACAGATCCCTGCAGGCCGGGTATCATCCGTGGCGGATAATCGTTCTCCATAGACTATAGATTGCGGTTGGTTACTCACGGATGTCTGATCCCGAAACCCGATTCCAGCAACTGGCGGCCAAGCTCAAAGAGAGCGATTGCCGCCTGACGCCGCAACGCGTGGCGCTGCTGCGGCTCATCGCCGCGAGCGAGGGGCATCCCAGTGCAGCTAACCTGTATGAGCAGATCAAGGCCCAATTCCCGACAACCAGCCTGGCGACGGTCTACAAGACGCTCAATCTCCTGAAGGAATTGGGCGAAGTGCTGGAACTGGGCTTCAGCGACGACGACAATCGTTACGATGGCAGCCGGCCGGAGCCCCACCCACATCTGATCTGTGTGCGTTGCCGGAAGATCCTGGATCCCCAGGTGAGCCTGGTGGATGACCTGACCCAGGAAGTCGCAGAGTTGACCGGCTACCAGGTCATCAGCCACCGGCTCGATTTCTACGGGCTGTGTCCTGATTGCCGGCAGCAGAATGAGTCGAAATCCCACGTAGCGCTGTTCAACCATACACCCTACAAAAGGAGCCAACAGGATGAGTGAAGTGAGCCAATCCCCGACCAGGACACAAGAAGATATGTTCCGCCGCGGCACGTCCAACCGTGACTGGTGGCCGAACCAGTTGAACATCAATATTTTGCATCTGCACTCGCCCCTCAGCAATCCGCTGGGCGAGGAGTTCAACTACGCCGAGGAATTCAAGAAGCTCGACCTGCAGGCCGTCAAGCAAGACCTCTACGCGCTCATGACCAACTCGCAGGACTGGTGGCCGGCCGATTACGGTCACTACGGCGGGCTCTTCATCCGCATGGCCTGGCACAGCGCAGGCACCTACCGCGTCAGCGACGGCCGCGGGGGCGCCGGCTCCGGCAGCCAGCGGTTTGCACCCCTCAATAGCTGGCCCGACAACGCGAACCTGGACAAGGCGCGGCGCTTGCTGTGGCCCATCAAGCGGAAATACGGCCGGAGCCTCTCCTGGGCCGACCTCCTGGTCCTGGCGGGCAACTGCGCGCTGGAGTCGATGGGCTTCAAGACCTTTGGCTTCGCGGGCGGCCGCGAGGACATCTGGGAACCGGAAGATGAGATCTACTGGGGCCGCGAGGGCAAGTGGCTGGCCGACGAGCGCTATAGCGGCGAGCGCGATCTCGAGAATCCCCTCGCCGCAGTGCAGATGGGCCTGATCTACGTGAATCCGGAAGGGCCGAACGGCATGCCAAGCGCGGTCGCTTCTGCCCGCGATATCCGCGAGACCTTCGCACGCATGGCGATGAACGACGAAGAGACCGTCGCCCTTATCGCCGGCGGGCACACCTTCGGCAAGGCCCACGGCGCCGGCCCCGCGACCCACGTCGGGCCGGAGCCGGAAGGCGCCAACATCGAAGCACAGGGCCTCGGCTGGCTCAGCAGCTACGGCAGCGGCAAGGGCGATGACACCATCACCAGCGGCATCGAAGGCGCATGGACGCCCAACCCCATCAAGTGGGATATGGGCTACCTCGACATGCTGTTCGGCTACGACTGGGACCTGGTGAAGAGCCCCGCGGGCGCGTGGGAATGGCACCCCGTCAACGTAGCCGAAAAGGACCTTGCACCGGCCGCGCACAACCCGTTGAAGCGGGTCAAGACCATGATGACCACGGCAGATATGGCGCTGCGCTTCGACCCGAGCTACAACAAGATTGCACGGCGCTTCCATGAGCATCCCGAAGAATTCGCGGATGCCTTCGCTCGCGCGTGGTTCAAGCTGACCCACCGCGACATGGGCCCGCGCGTGCGCTATCTCGGCCCGGAAGTGCCGGCGGAAGAGCTGGTCTGGCAGGACCCCGTCCCCGCTGTCGATCACGAGTTAATCGAAGCCGCCGATGTCGCGGCGCTCAAGGCCCACATCCTGGCGTCGGGGCTCTCCATCTCGGAGCTCGTCACGACCGCCTGGGCGTCGGCCTCGACCTTCCGTGGCTCCGACATGCGCGGCGGCGCGAACGGCGCGCGCATCAGGCTCGCGCCGCAGCGGGACTGGGAAGTCAACCAGCCGGCCCAACTCCAGAAGGTCCTCCACACTCTGGAGGGCATCCAGCAGGAGTTCAACAGCGCGCAGTTCGGCGGGAAGAAGGTTTCGCTCGCCGACCTCATCGTGCTGGGCGGCTGTGCCGGCGTCGAGAAGGCTGCAAAGAACGCGGGCTACGATGTGACCGTGCCCTTCACGCCGGGCCGCACCGATGCCTCGCAGGAGCAGACCGACGCGCTGTCCTTCAAGGTCATGGAACCGGGCGCCGATGGGTTCCGCAACTACCTGCGGGCCAAGCGCGGCATGATGCCGGAGGAACTGCTGGTCGACCGGGCGCAGTTGCTCACACTGACTGCGCCGGAGATGACCGTGTTGGTCGGCGGGCTGCGCGTCCTGGGCGCGAACTACGGCAGGTCGCAGCATGGCGTCTTCACTCACCGGCCGGAGACGCTGACCAATGATTTCTTCGTCAACCTGCTCGACATCGGCACGGCATGGCAGCCCACCGCAGAAGACGGCGTGTTCGAGGGCTGCGACCGGGCGACGGGCACCCGGAAATGGACCGGCACCCGCGTCGACCTCATCTTCGGCTCGCATTCGCAGCTCCGCGCGCTGGCCGAAGTCTATGCCTGTGACGATGCGCAGGAGAAGTTCGTGCACGACTTTGTCGCAGCCTGGGACAAGGTGATGAACCTGGACCGTTTCGACCTCGCCCGCGCGTAGTGTGACAGCCTGCGGGGGGCCGAGGCTTCGATAGCTTCTGCTCGCCCGCAGGAAGACGGTCGCCTGACTAGCGTCCGGCGGGCGACGTATCGCTGTCGCCTTTGGCGCCACCGCGGCATAACAGATGAAAAAGACCGCCCGAAGCACAAGGCTTCGGGCGGTCTTCATATGAGAGGCTGATTAGCTCGACTTTGTACATTCACAAGCTAA
>DAOUGK010000566.1:0-6902 GCA_034429055.1 Anaerolineae bacterium
CTGCCAGACGAGCACCAGCAGGATCAGCGCAATGAGAAAACCAGGCAGCCCCAGTCCCAGGAAGGCCAGGACCGTCAGCGCGTTGTCGCTGATCGCATATTGGTGCGTGGCCGAATAGACGCCGAGCGATACCCCTATAGCCCATGAGAGGAGAAAGGCTGGGATGGTCAGCGCGAGGGTCAGCGGCAGTCGCTGGCCGATCAGTTCTCTGACGGGACGCTGGTAGATCATGGAATCGCCGAAGTCGCCCCGCACGAAGCGGCCCAGCCACCGGACGAAACGGATATGGCTCGGATCGTCCAGCTGGTAGAGCTGCCGGAGCGTGGCCCCGCGTTCGCGCGCGCCCGACTGGCCGGAGGCCTCGAGCTGGGCCACATAGCGGGTGACATAGTCACCGGCGGGCAGCTCCATGCTGATATACCCGACGATGGCGACCATGAACAGCGTCGGTATAGCGATCAGGATCCGCCGGAATATGTAACTTAGCACGAGACCTCCTTCGGGAATCCATAATGAGTAACGAGTAAAGCCGGAGCTTACTCGTTACTCATTACTCGTCACTTGTTATTGGGCGAAGTAGAACTGCTCAGGATCGGCGGTGCCGGGGAAGCCCAGGTCCCAGGAGGCGACCAGGCCGTTCTCGGGCACATTCTTCAGGTTCTTGTTGACGACGAGCGCGCTCGGATGGTCACCGATGGTGCCGATGTACAGCGGACCGTCCTCGATGTGCACCTTGTACGCCTCGAGTAGCTTCTGCGTGCGCTCCTCAGGGTCGTTGGTTGCGATGACCTCGGAGTAGCGCTGCTGCAGCCTCTCCAACATGGAGCCGGGACGCGGGGCAATGCCTTCCTTGCCGCCGGTCTGGTAGTACTGGCCGATACGCGCGCCGCCCATGCAGTAGCTCACGCCTTCGACCGGCGCCCAGACGGGTGACGCGGAGACAAGGCCCCAGGCCGCCGCGCTGCCCCATGCACGCATCATGACCTCGCCGGCCATGACGCGCTGCTCAAAGACGCTCCATTCATCCGGCGCAACGACGGTCTTGAGGCCGACGGCTTCCCAGGTCTGCTTGATGAGGTTCATGGCCTCGATGGACTGGGTGTCACCTTGGTCGACCGAGACGATCAATTCCAGCGCAGTGCCATCCGGTCGCTCGCGGAACCCATCGCCGTCAACGTCCTTGACGCCGATCTCGTCCAGCAGCGCCTTTGCCTGATCTGGCTCGTACGTCGCGGCCAGGTTCACCCACTGATCGTAGACTGCCTTGCCTTCGGGCGTCTGGAACTCGGGGCTCTCCGGGCTCAGCGCGGCCTGGCGGGGCTTGCCCAGGCCCAGGGCCGCGACCTCGTTGATCTGGTCGCGGTCGATGGCGATGGAGAGGGCGGTGCGGAACTTTTGGTCGTACATTAGCTCCACGATGCCCTCATCCGGGTAGTCGTAGTACAGGATCAGCCAGGGCCACGCGTAGTCGCCGCGGCTCCATAGGCGAACTTCGTAGTTACCCTTCTCCGCGTTCTCACGCAGGAGCGGGACGTCCTTGAGTGCGTAGTCGCGGATCTGGAAGTCGACGTTGCCGGCGATAGACTGGAGCAGTATCAGTTCGTTGGCATTGCCACCGGTGGGGACCAGTTTCACATCCAGCTTGTCGATGTAGGGCAGTTGCTGCCCTTCGGTGTCGACCTTCCAGTAGTAGGGGTTGCGTTCAAGCTTGACGTAATCGTCGGCCTTGTAGTCCGTCACCTTGTACATATAGAGCACAGGGTAATCCGGATACTGGAGGCGGTTGTTGTAACGCGCCAGGATCTCAGTCGCATCCTTGTACTCGCTGTTGTACTTGGGATGGAACTGCTTTAGATAGTGCGCCGGGATCAGGTGCCATGCAGACTCGTAGTAGCCGCGGGCACCCAGGTCCAGGAACAGCGGGTGCGAGGCGGCGAAGGTGAACTTGAGGGTGTAGTCATCGATCTTCTCCACCTGCATCGGCTCGCCGTTGACGCGGGTGGCCGCGGGGGTAGAGAGGCCAATGGTCTCGTCCAGCACCATGTCGTTCCACCAGAAGAGGTAGTCATCCACGGTGAAGGGCTCGCCATCGGACCACTTGATGCCCTTGCGGAATACGGCGGTTAGCTCGGTCGCGTCGTCGTTCCATTTCCATTCCGTCAGGATGTTGGGGCGGGTGCCGTTGAGGTCGCGCTGCCACTTGACGAGCGGCTCGGCACCAATGGTCATGTACATATGGCCGCTTGATATCATGCGGAGCGTGCCGCCGTACTGGCCGACCGACTCCACCGGCTCCATGATCAGGGGTTCTTCTGGCAGGCGCTGGTCAACCGGCGGCAACGTGCCCGCAGCGACCATCTCTGCCAGCATCGGCGCTTCTTTGAAAGCGCTCTCAGGCGCCTCCGCAGCCGGCGCTTCAGCAGGGGCAGCTTCCTCGGCCGGCGCAGCCTCTTCGGCGGGTGCGGCTTCCTCAGCGGGCGCCTGTTCCTCGGCAGGAGCCGGCGCGGGCGCAGGCTGCGCGGGTGCGGCGGCACAGCCGACGAGCATAGACAGGATCGTCAGCAGGGCCAGAATGCTCCAGATTCTGGAGTGCGTCCTCTTTGACATGATAGTCCTCCTCTTGGAAATGCAGTGACAGGACATTCACGGGAACTCGAATTTTGTACAGGGTATCAGTACGGCGGCTGGCAGCCTTCCGGGCGATGTGCGCCCCCTCACGTCTGACCAGTCCAGTCGGACCCTCCTTTCTGCGGCACAGCCGCGATGACTGGGATTGTCACGCAGACTCGCGCACCATCAGCCGTGTTTCGACCGTGACATAGGGTGGCGCGTTCTCCGGCGAAGTCAGCATGGACAGTAGCAGCTCGACGGCCTGTCCGCCGAGCGCGGCCTTGTCTACCCGCACGGTCGTCAGGCTCGGGCTGACCCAATCGGCCAGGGGAATGTCATCGAAGCCGACCACTGCGCAATCCGCGGGTACCCGGCGGCCCAGCTCGGTGCAAGCGCGGAGCGCGCCCAGGGCGAGCAGGTCGTTGTACGCAAAGATCGCAGTGATGTCAGGGTGCTGTACAAGCAACGCAAGCGTCGAAGTGCGGCCCCGCTCGAAAGTTGTCGCGCCGGGGCAAACCAGCTCATCCCGCAGCGGCAGGTCATGGCAGAGCAGCGCTTCGCGATAGCCGTGGTAGCGGTGGTGGATCGCGGGTGCACCGATGCCGCACAGCATCGCAATGCGCTGGTGGCCCCGCTCGATGAGATGCTCGACCGCCTGATAGGCGCCCCGGCGTGTCGCGATCTGAATGTGACCGATGCGGTGATGGTGCGGCGCGTGGCCGACTGCGACAATCGGCCCGTAACGATCCGCAAACGGGCTCAGCCGCTCGGCGGTCAGGCCCGCGCTGGGGGACACGATGATGCCATCCACGCCGTGCGCGACCAGGGAGTCCAGGGCACGGAGCTCTTCTTCCCAGTACCCTGCACTATTGCACAGGAAGATGCTGTATCCTGCTGCCTGCGCGCTCGCCTGTACGGCGGCGGCCAGCTCGGCAAAGAACGGGTTCGCGAAATCGTCAACGATCAGGCCGATGGTGTCCGTGTGCTGCGTCACCAGGGCACGGGCCAGCTTGTTGGGATGGAAACCGAGTTCGTCGATGGCAGCCTGGACACGAAGCCGCGTCGCCTCGGTGATCTCGCCGCGGTGATTCACGACGCGCGAGACCGTGCGGACCGAAACGCCTGCACGTTCAGCTACATCGCGAATGGTGACGGCATGCATTGCGACTGTCTCTCAAGGATTGGCTGCGGGGCAACCCACGGTGGCTGCCAGGGCCAGGTTCCGGCGTCTTCGCCGGTCAAACGCGTCCCATGCTCAGTCGTTACGGAGCCGGATCAGGAAAGCCAATACGGGCATTGTGAGGAACGGTGTTGCTGTCCCGTTGACGCCAACGGTTGCGCCAACGTATGACAGGCACGATGTTAACATGGACAGGCCGCGGCTGTCAAGTCGCAAAAACGTTATAGACAATACATGCCAGGCGCTACGGGATCGCGGCAGCGCCTGGCATCGGCCGCAAAACTACGCAAACGTCTGCCGCATCCGCTCGCAGTAATACTGCACGTTCTCCCATTTCGCATCGGGCGCGATGCGGTGATCGGGACAGGGGATGTAGCCGCCGAGGTCCACCAGCTCCTTAAGGCGCTCGACCTCCGCGTCGATGTCGGCGCGCTCATACGCGAAGACCTTCTTGTCCATGCCGCCGATGCCGCGCAGCTCGCGTCCATACTTCTCGCGCCAGGGCTTGATGCTCGCGTGCCAGGTGCCGACCTCGATGGGGAACATCGTGTTGACGCCGTTCTCCAGCCAGGTGGGAATCAGCGCGTCGATCTTGCCGTCGCAGTCGAGCGAGACGATGTGGATGCCGTGGCTATGGAGCAGGTCCGTGATGCGGCGATAGCCCGGGCCGACCTTTGCCTTGAAGAAGCGCGGGTTCACCAGGGGGCCGGCGCGGTAGCAGATGTCCTCCCAGAAGTGGCCGAAGTCCAGCACGAAGCCGGCCTCCAGGGTCGACTTGGCTGCCTGGTAGCACAGCTCCGCGACGGTCTCGACCATCTCCTCCAGGAGCACCGGGTCGTCCACCGTCAGATAGCTCAGCCCGACCAGCCCGACATAGTCGCGAATCTTGCCGAACAGGCTGCCGCAGTGGACGCCAACGGGCAGGCCCTGCGCGTCGAACAGATCCGCCAACTGCTGCGTCTCCGCCGGCGTGACCTCACCGTCGCCATTTCCAGCGGGGGGCAGCCAGCCGTGACTACGCGCGAATCTCAGCGCGTACTTCAGGTGGTCGGTCAGCCGGTCGGGCGACCACCGGAGGCGCGGCTTGTAGATCTCCTCCCACGGCTCGCGGCCCTTGAGCAGGTGATCGATCTCCTGCGGGATGGAGGTGACGCCGGGCTTCTGGACGATGATCGCGCCGTTGCCGTCCAGCACGTGCTGCGTGCCGTCTTCGAATTCGGCGATGACCTTCGACTCGATGCGCGGGCGGAGCTCGGTGCTGGCGCCGAAGATGTGGTACCAGTTGAAATCGAAGCCCAGCAGCTTGCTGATTTCCTGGTCGGCCCAGTTGCCATCCGACCAGCCCTTTGCCAGCTCATGACTGACATGGCCCTGCTCGGCCCACAGGTCAAGCGTCTCGTTCCAGAAGCCGAAGTGCACGATGGGCAGATGGTCGTAGCTCTCGTAGTTCAAGACGGCCATAGCGCGTTTGCGGTGATCCACAGTTTGTCTCCTTATATGGCTCTGAGCGGACAGGATCGACAGGACTTCCAGGATGAAGGCTGATTTTCCTATCCATCCTGTTCAATCCCGTAAATCCTGTCTAAACTAAGGCTGCAATGCCAGCCTGCGCGTTTCCCCGGCGGCCAGCGGTGCGCCGTCCGTCTCAACCGCGCCCCACCCGGATAGCTCCAACCGGCGCAGCGGCAGCGTGCCATGCAATACGGCCAGTGTGACGCTGCGGGTGTCGCCGGCCGGTTCGATCAGGCACGTGCCCCAGGCTGCGCCGTTCGACCAGAAATACCTGCCCGGCCGCGCGGCGAAGGTCATCGTTTGCGTGACCGCCGAGTAGTGAAAGCCGGTCAGTGCCAGGACCGCGGCCCAGCTTGCCATCGCGCGGGCATAGTGGTGGCCGCACTCCGCCTCATCGAAGGGACTGCGCTTGCGGCCATTGTAGCGAGCGCGGATATCCCCGATGCAGGCCAGCCCCTCATCCATCATGCCTTCGTAGAGCATCCCGACCGCCGCAGTATACTCGAACCCGGTCATCACCTCCGTGAAGTAAGGGAAGGGATTGGCCGGACGTTCCCGCGGATAGCTCGCCATCAGCAGCGCGGACTCGTCGTCCAGCACATAACTGCGCATGCAGTTGAAGTGGCCCTCAAAGCCCTGGCGGCGATTATACCGCAGGATGCTCCCGAGGGTCGAGCGGACATGGTTCGGATCCACAAGGTAGCCGAGCCCGCAGACGTGGGCCATGAACTGCCCCACGAGCTGGTCCACCAGGCAGCCGGCGCCGAGCTGGTACTCCGGCGCACCAAGCTGGCGTGTGCCCATGCCGACGAGCAGGCCCTCTGCGATCAGGGGGCGGCCGTCCGCATCCGTCTCCGGCGGCCACACCTGATGCTCGTAGTACTCGCCGTTGAAGAGGTGTGCATCCAGCCAGGCGCTGCCGCGCATGAACAGGTCGCGGCATTCGGCGGCAAACTCGGCCTCTCCCAGGTGCGCTGCCATCTCCTCCGCTGCACGCAGCGCACCGAGATACCAGATGCCCATCTGAGGATTGGGGCCGAAGTATTCGACATCCATCGTATTGTGCTGGCAGCCTTCCATCACGCCGTCGCGGTCCGCATCCCAGCCGCCGGAGATCCAGCAGAACTCGACTGCGCGGCGCACATGAGGCCAGAGGTCGCGCAGAAGCGCCTCGTCGCCCGAGAGCTGCCAGTCGCGGTGCATCTTCATAATGCAGCCCATCTGCCCGTCGGCGGCTGCGTGCCCGAACTCTTGCGCACGTTCGATAGGCAAGTGGACGCGGAAGCTCATCAGCCCGCGGGCGTCGGTTGCGTGGGCGAACTCAACCTCGCGCATGCTGCGGGAGAGGTCGCCGAAGAGGAAAGCGGTCGCCTGCTCGTAGTTCCAGACGTGCGTGCAGGAGCCGTGGCAGCAGCCCTGCTTATCGCCGCAGCCCTCCCAGCCGTAGAAGCGGCCGTCGGCCGTGCGGAAGCAGGTCTGGCTGCGCAGGCTGCTGAGGTTGAAGAGCGCAGCTTCCTTGACCGGGTCCGGCAGGTCGCTGGCGAGGAACGCATTGACAAACGTGAGCGTTTCCGCTTCCAGCTCCGGCAACTGCGGCACG
>DAOUGK010000567.1:0-24123 GCA_034429055.1 Anaerolineae bacterium
ACTATAGCCGGGGCGCGGCCAGCCTGATCCGGGCCACCGAAGGCACGATCCTGGAGCGCATCCCCCCGCGCGTGCGCATCCGGGCCGGCGCGCCGCTGGAGCTGCCCCACATCCTCGTCCTGATCGATGATCCGGACCGCACCGTCATCGAGCCGCTCGTTGCAGCGCGCGACCGGCTGCTGCCCCTGTACGACACCGAACTGATGCTCGGCAGCGGTCACCTGCGGGGGTTCCTGGCCGGCGACACCGCCCTGACAGAGCGGGCGCTCGATGCACTCGCACAACTGGCTGAACCGGCGGCCTTCGCCGCGAAGTACGACCTGCCGTCCTCTGCGCCGGTGCTCCTCTTCGCAATGGGCGACGGTAATCACTCGCTCGCAACGGCCAAAACCATCTGGGAGCAGCTCAAGTCCGGGGCCGGGCGCGACCACGTCGGCCTCGACCACCCGGCGCGCTATGCCCTGGTCGAGGTGGAAAACATCCACGACGCAGGGCTGACTTTCGAACCTATTCTGCGTGTGGTGTTCGACGTCCGACATGATCTTGCGGCCGCCCTGGACGCCTACTACGGTCCGCGTTGTCGCCTGACCCCCTGCGCCACCCTGGACGAGATGGTATCAGTGGTCGATGGGCAGGCCGGCGCGCCCGAACACCAGATTGGTGTGATCAAACCTGATGGCTACGCCGTGATCACTATAGCCGATCCACCCTCGAACCTGCCTGTGGGCACGCTCCAGCTCTTCCTCGATGACCTGGGGCAGCAGGGGGGCTTCGGCAAGATCGACTATGTGCATGGAGTTGAGGTGGCTGTGCGACTTGGCGCGCAGCCGGGCAACGCGGGATTCTACCTGCCAGCCATTGCCAAGAGTGACTTCTTCAAGACGGTCATCGTGGACGGTGCGCTGCCGCGCAAGACCTTCTCTATGGGCGAAGCCAGGGAAAAACGCTTCTACATGGAAGCGCGGCAGATTGCCGCGTAAGCGGAACCGGCCGGAAGCCTGCCTCTGTCGAACCCCCAACCTCGGCCAGAGACCAGGCTTCTACAGCGGAAGACTTGTCCATATCGTTGTAGTTGGTGTCAGTCACTTTTTCACTTCAGGAGGTCGGCAATGTCCCAGTCCCGGCGCCGCTTGGCGCACTCGTTGAACCTGTTGTTGGCAGTAGTATTCGTGTTCTCCCTTGTAGCCGTGCCGGCATCGGCCGCGCCGGCCGCCCAGGGCGCCGATGAAGTCACCATCACCATCCTGCACAACAACGACTTCCACGGCAACCTGGAGCTGGCGGGCAGCAACCCCGGCATCGCGCGACTCGGCAAGGCCATCAAGGATGTCCGCACCCAGGTGGGTGCGGAGAACGTCATCCTGTTGGATGTCGGCGACAACATGCAGGGCTCACTGCTGTCGAACCTGTTCAAGGGCAAGCCCACCATCGATCTCTACAACTACCTGGGCTACCAGGCCACCACCTTCGGCAACCACGAGTTTGACTGGGGCCAGCAGGTGCTGCAGGACCGCATCGGCGAGGCCCAGTTCCCCTACGTCACGGCCAACATCGTCGTGAACGACACGGGCAACTGCGCGACCGCCGGCTGGACCACCCCCACCTGGGCCGAGCCGTTCGCCACCCTCACCGCCGGTCCCACCGGCAACGAGGTGAAGATCGGCGTGATCGGCGTCACAACGCCGGAGACGCCTTATATCACCATTGCCAGCGCGACCGAAGGCCTGTGCTTCAAGGATCCGGCAGAGTCCATCCTCCACCACTACGATGCCATGAAGGCCGCGGGCGCACAGGTCATCGTCGTGCTCAGTCATCTCGGCTACACCGACGGCGGCTACGGCTACGGCTTCGTCGTCTACGGCGACCAGACGCTGGCGAAGAAGCTGGCGGCTGCGGGCAAGAAGCCCGACATCATCCTCGGCGGCCACAGCCACACCGACCTCGCCGCCGCCACGATCGTCGACGGCATCACGGTTACACAGGCGCACTACGCTGGCCGCAAGCTGGGCCGCGCAACTGTGACGGTCAACAAGACCACTGGCGCGGTGTCCGTTGCCTGGCAGCGTATCGCCCTCAACGCGAGCAGCCCGGAGGACCAGGACACGAAGGCGCGCGTCGAGATGTGGACGAACGACCCGTGGTATCAAGGCGAAATCAATCGGGTCGTCGGCTACACCAACGTGGACCTGGTTCGCAACTATAACGGCGATTCCACGATGGGCGCGTTCGTGAACGACGCCATCTACAACGACCTGAACACCGATGCCGTAGCTGAGAACGACGTTGACATCGTGTTCAACAACGCCGGCGGTCTGCGCAACGACATCCTGACGGGCGGCGTCGCACCGTTCACCCTCACGCACGGCCTCCTGTTCAACGTCCTGCCCTTCGGCAACCAAACTGTTGTCGGCACCATGACCGGGGCGGAAATCCTGGACGTCCTGAACCAGAGCGCCACCCTCTTCAAGGGCGCCATTCAGGTCGCCGGCATCCGCTACATCTTCTACAACTACTCTGACAGCCTGCCTGGGCCGCAGCCGTGGGCGTGGGGCGCCTACGGCGTCATGGTCAAGAACCGCGCAACCGGCCACTGGCGGCAGTTGGACGTCAACAAGACCTACAAGGTCGCCACGAACGAGTTCCTGGCGCCCGCCGGCCAGGACGGGTTCCTCGGCTTCAAGTACCTGAAGAACAACACCTACTGGGGCGACATGCTGGACGGTGTCGAGCGGTGGGTCAGCAAGACCTACACGCAGGCCAACCCGTACGATGCCCGGCTGGATGGCCGCATCGCGCGCAATGGCACCGCCACCAGCGGCTCGGTCGTGCCTGTCACCCTGCTGCACCACAACGACTCCCACGGCAACCTGTACAAGGGCCGCTTCGTCGGCTACACCCAGCTCGCCACGCTCATCAAACAGGAACGTGCCCACAACCCGCAGCGCACCCTGCTCATCAACACCGGCGACCAGATTCAGGGCGACGCGATGATGTACTACTACAAGAGCGCGCCCTTCGGCCAGGGGGCAGACGGCACCCCGCTGCCCCCGGCCCTGCACCTGCATCCGATGATGGCCGTGATGAACTACATGAATTACGCGGCCTGGACCTTGGGCAACCACGAATTCAACTTCGGCAAGGACGTCTTCGTCGGCGTGCTCAGCCAGTCCAACGCGCCGGTCCTGCAGGCCAACATCAAGGACACGGGCGAGTACGGCCTGGCGGCTGTGCCGGTCAAGGCGTACACCATGGTCAGGCTGCCGGCGCCGTCCTTCCGCAAGCGCATGGACATTGCCCTGCTCGGCATCGGCAACCACCGCATTCCGAACTACGAGCTCCCCAGCAACATCCCGGGGCTGACCTTCCTCGACCCCATCGAGACGGCCAAGATCTACGCGCCCCAGTTGCAGCGGGCCGCAGATGCCGTTGTCGCCGTCACCCACATCGGTTTCACTTCGAATCCCAAGAGCGTCGAGGTGGATACCAAGGTGGACACCAATCTCGCAGCGCAGGCCACCGGCATCGATGTCATCCTGGGCGGCCATAGCCATACTGACCCCACGAAAAAGACCGATGCATCGGGCGACTATCAGTACCTGCCCGCAATCGTCGGCGCGCCTGACGGGACGCCGGTCCTCATCAATCACGCCTACCGCTACAACAGCTACCTCGGCCAGGTGGTCATGGGCCTGCTGCCCACCGCCGCCGGCAACTGGCGCGTGATGAGCCGTGCGGGCCGCTACCAGGCCGTGACGATGAGCACTCCGGAAGACCCCGAAGTGAAGGCGATTGTGGACCCGTATGTGGCTGCACTGGACGCCTATACTCAGACGGTCATCGGCCAGACGACGGTCCCGCTGGATGCGCTGCAAGGCTACACACAGGAGACGAACGCCGCGAATATGCAGGCGGATGCCTCCGTCTGGGAGCTCACCCGCAACGGGCAGACGGTGGACTTCCACCTGTCCGGCGCGATGAGCAACCGCAAGGTAGCTGACGCTGCGACGCCTGCGAGCCCCGTAACTCTCAAGGTGAATGACATGTTCACCCTGATGCCCTACGAGAACTCGCTGCTCGTCATCCAGATGAACGGCCCGCAGCTCAAGGCCGTCCTCGAGCGTGCCTACCGCAACTACTACTACTACAAGTATGTCCCCGGCTTCGGCGGCTACTCGTACTACACGACCTGCATGCTGACGACCAACAAGGGCGCGCAGATCACTTACAACGACACGGCCCCTGCGCTGCCGGACGGCAACAACGTCGTCTCGCTGACGGTCAACGGCGTGCCCGTCGATTTCAGCGATGCGACCAAGTTCTACAATGTCTCGACGGTCAACTACCTGGCCGCCGGGTCGTGCAACTTCAACGACGCCGGGCAGACCCTCTGGCCGCTGGCGCAGACCGTCGCGGACACGCAGCTTTACGTCCGCGATGCCGTCATCGCCTACACCAAGGCTCAGACCGAACCCATCTCGGCAGCGATCGAGGGCCGGTTGGTGTTCAACACCCCTGGTGGCGTTGCAGCCGCAGCTGCGCCGGCAATCGAGCCTGTGTGGACGCTCGAGTTCGTCCAGCCTGAGTTCGTAACTGTCTCGCCTGACGTGCCGGACGAGGACCTGCTGAACCTCGACTGGACCTACACGCCGGCGAACTGACGCGGTTGCCGTCGCAATTGACCTGCGCGCAGGTCAGTTGCGACGGCCTCAACGAACGCTGACCCGTGCGTTGCACGTTGGAGGGCAACTCTGGCGTGCAACGCATTTTCATGCCCCGGCGGCAACTGCAACCGGTAAACTCCTTCCAGCGTAATAACATTTGTGCTATACTTGCATCAGTACAAACCCTTACGGTGAGTCATCATCATGTTCATCTCGACCGTACTCATCATCCTGGGCATCGTGGTCAGCTTCGTCATTGTGTTCGCCTTGAACGCCCCTGTGGAGCTCCTGACCTGGTGGACGGGTCGCGCGCGCTGCCGGTCAGCGGCACGCACGCCCGTGGAGGCAGACTTACGCGTCATGCCTGATTCTACCCTTTCTGTTGCAGACCACTACATCGTCTACCTGAGCGGCGTGGGACGGTCCAGCGGCGAGGAACGCGTCGAAAAAGAGGAGAACTTCCTCAACATGGTCGAGGCTGCGCTGCCGGGCTTCGTGCTGGTGCGCGACGTCTTCCCCTACTCCGTCAGCAACACGCCCCTGACCGAAATGCGTCCGCTCAAGGCCATGTGGCGGGCCATTCCCAGGATTGCGCGGCGCAGCCGTCGCCTGATGATCTTCTACCATATCATCTTCTTCCGCAATCTGCTCCAGGTGCTCGTCTCACGCGATACCCGCTATGGCCGGGCGTATTCGTACGGACTTGCCAAGGAGATGCTGCGCGGCCTGCTGCGCCACGGCTACCGGCTCGACCAGCCGCGGCCCGTCACCGTGCTGTGCATCAGCGGCGGCGGGCAGACATCGCAGGCCGCCGCGCCGTATCTGCACGCGTGGCTTGGCGCGCCCATCCGCATCATCTCGGTGGGCAGCGTGCTGACCGACGATGAAGGCACCCTCGATGTGGAGCACATCTACCACCTCTCGGGCAGCCAGGACGCAACTCAATACCTGGGACGCCTGCTCACGCCCGGCTTCTGGCCGGTCTTTCCCAATTCAGCCTGGCATCGCTTCGTGCGCGCAGGGCGCTACACGGAGATCCCGATCGGGCCGATGACCCATATGGGCTACGGTGACTACTTCAGCCGCTCGGTCAAGCTGGCCGACGGCACGCCCTTTGTCCGCAAGACCGCCGATGTCGTGATCCACCTGCTCAAGGAGAGTGCCCGGCTGCGCCCCGGCCGCGCCGGCGAGCGCAGCGCGGAAGGCGCGCGCTTGAGCTTCAACACGGGGCACGGCTTTGCCGAACAGTCGGAACAGGTCAACATCCCCCTGCAAGCGGCTGCCGTGCACATGCCGCAGGAGGTTTGAGTCAGTGAGCCATCCTTATGTCATCCTGGGCCTGGCCGCACTCTCCTTCGCCCTGGGACAGAGCGGGCCACTGATCATGCGCCGGCCCGGCATCCTTCGATTTATCTGGGGGCTGCTGCTCCAAGCTGCGCTGTTTGTCGGCGAACGCGCAACTTGGGCGCTCTTCGCTTGGCTGCTAGGCACCGCGGCCACTGACTTTGTCGCTTCATTCGACGATCTCTTCACTATCATCTGCCTGGGCAGCCTGCCGCTATTATTCGCCGGCATCAGCTTTGCACCGCACCTGGGACCGCCCTTCATGGGCATCTTTTATGTCATCTCCCTCTTCGATGTCACGGGCCGAGCCAGCGCAATGTTTGCCGTCCGGCCGCTTCCCGTGATCCTGTGGCTGGGCGTGAGTTGGCTGGCTGCGCTGCTCGCAGTGTGGGCGGCCCGGCGGGTCGCGCGCGAGTTGAGTGCGCATACCAGGCTCGACCCGCTGCGCGACGTCCGGCCCTACACGACCGCCGAGATTCTGGCAACCATGCCGGGGGTGCAGCCCCGCGGCCCTCAGAAAGCCCCCATCCAGCGATGAAACTCGGTGTTCATAGCTACCTGTTTTCTGACGGCTGGTCGGATACCGACCTCCCCGTGCTGACCGTCTGCCGCGACCTCGGCGCAACCTGCTTCGAAATCGCCATCGGCGACGACGTGGACTTCACCATTCACCGCACGCGCCGGGCCGCGGAGGCGTTGGGATTGGAGCTGATTGCCAGCCCGGGCGGACTGTGGCCGAACGAGTGTGACCTGTCCGCCGATGATCCGGCCGACCGGGCAGCGGGCCTCGCCTGGCACTGCCGCCAGGTAGACGTTGCAGCAGACCTGGGCGCGACCGCGTATACCGGCGCACTGTACGGGCATCCGGGCACGGTCAAGCGCCGCCGGCCGCCCGCCGGCGAGCTCACCTGGACAGCCGAGGGCCTTCACCGGCTGGCGGACCATGCCGCGCGGCGCGGTATCACTATTGTGCTGGAGCCGATGAGCCGGTTCCGCACGCATCTCGCCAACACGCCGCAGCAGGTCATGGCTCTCATTGCGTTGGCCGGACACCCCAACCTGCATGTTCTGCTTGACACCTTCCACGCCGTCACTGAACTGCGCGACTACGGCGCAGCCGTGCGCGCCTGTCCGGACCGCCTGTGGGGGCTGCACGCCTGCGAGAATGATCGCGGCGCACCGGGCGGCGGCCTGGTGCCCTGGGCCGATATCTTCACGGCCCTGCGCGATATTCACTTCGACGGCTACTTGATTCTCGAAACCTACAACACCTCGCTGGGCGACTTCGCCGTGCGCCGCGGGGTCTTCCGCGACCTCTGTCCCGACGGTGCAGTCTTCACGCGCGCCGGTTTCGCATTTCTCCGCGCGCAGTTGGCGAGCTACGGCCTGCCTGCTCCGCATGGTGTTCCAGGATAATGTGGGCGAAGCATCGTGAGCAGAGGACGCCTCCGGCCGCAGGCGCGGCCGAAGAATGCCCGACTCGCGGCAAATTCTGAAGCCCCTCACGATGTGCATACAACGCTGCATTCTTCACGATGTAGTGGTATACTTCGCCCGACACCTGTCGCACGCGTGAGGAGGGACATGGAGTATGGCCGAGAAGTCGTTGGGGTATGTCGAGCTGGAGTGGACCTGTCCCAGTTGTAACACCCGCAACCCGGGCACGGCGCAGAAGTGCAAGCAGTGCGGCACGCCGATGCCGGAGGACGTGAAATTCGAGCAGGCCGCCGAAGAGAAAGTCACGACGGAAGCCGCCGTCGTCGAGGCGGTCAAAGCCGGGCCTGATATTTACTGCGCCTACTGTGGCACGCGCAATGCATCGACAGCCAAATCTTGCCGCCAGTGCGGTGCGCTACTGGCCGAAGGCACCGCCCGTTCAGCCGGCAGTGTTCTCGGCGGGCTGCGAGATCGCCCTGCGCCGCCGCAAAAGTGTCCCTCGTGCGGCACCGAGAATGCCGCCACCGCTCTCAAGTGCAGCAACTGCGGCTCGCCGCTCGGCAAGGCGGTCCCGGCAACCCCACCGCCGCCGGTGACAGCCGCACGCCCCGCTGGCATGGGCATCCTGCCCCTGATCCTCCTGGGCATCCTCGTGCTGCTGGGCGTCTTCTTCTTCATGGGCCAGCGCAGCACGGACACCGTCGGGCAGGTTGTCGACTTCGGCTGGCGCCGCGTCATCAATATCGAAGCGCTCGTCCCCGTCACGCGCGAAGGCTGGCTGGAGGACATCCCCGCGGGCGTGCAGGTCGGCAACTGCCGTCAGCGGGTCTACCAGGTTGTCAGCCAGCCCGTGCCGAACTCGCGCGAGGTCTGCGGCACGCCCTATGTCGTGGACACCGGCACGGGTTACGGCGAGGTCAAGCAAGACTGCCAGTATGAGGTGCTGGCGGACTACTGCCAGTACCGCACGGTAGCCTGGACGACCGCGCCGGCCCTGGTCATGGAAGGGAGAGACCTCAACCCGCAGTGGCCCGTTGTCAACGCCCTGGGAGAAAACCAGCGTCCCGCGGGCCGCAGCGAAGAATATGTCATCACCTTCCGCGCCGACGACCGAGACTACACTTACACGGCCAGGAACCTGGATGAATATCTGGCGCTGGCACAGGGCGGTCAGTACGTGCTGACCATCAACGGCTTCGGGCAAATCACCAGTATTGCCCAACGATAGCCCCACAGGAGCAACGATGCCTCTCCGCCGCCTCATCCTCCTGGTCCTGCTCCTCTGCGGGCAGCTTTCGGGCTCCGGTGCCGCGGCTGCGCCTGCCGCACCGGAGCTCGTGCTCGTCAGCGCATCCGACGACACGGCGGTTGCGCGCTTCGCGCAGACCGGCCTGCCCGCCTACGCGCACTTCTACGCGGCGGATGGCGGATACCTGCTCGCGGCAGCGGATGACGTGGGGCGAGCCGCGCTCGCGGCAGCAGACCTGCCGGTTCGCCGGCTGCCTGCCAGCCTGACCGATGGGCCATTCTACCTGGCCTACCCTGCCCCAGAACGCGCGCTGCTCGCCTGGGAGCGCTTCGGCCATCCGCTGTTTGCCGATGGCCGTGTGGCCCTGCTTGCGACCAGCGCGGAGCAAGCGGAGACCCTGGCCGCGACTGGCACGGATATCGTCCACGTCTCGCTCGCCCCGGTGACCTTGCCCTCCGAATCCAGCACGATAACCGCCTTCCCGCCAGTGACCGCGCCGGACCCCATCATCGAAGGCATGATTGCCGCAGTCCAGCAGGACACCCTCCACCGGTACACCGGAGATCTGACCGGCGAATGGCCCGTCACCATCCGCGGCAATGCCTACACCATCACCACGCGCAACTCCAAGAGCGGAACGCCGGTCCGCCAGGCGACCTATTATGTGGGCGACCATCTGGCCGCGCGCGGCCTGGCGGTCGAATATCACGAGTGGAACGTCAACCGCCCGCCGAATGTCATCGGCCAGTTGACCGGTCAGTCGCGCCCCGCCGACATCTACATGATCACTGCGCACCTGGACGACATGCCTGATGGCCTGCTGGCTCCGGGTGCGGACGACAATGCCAGCGGCTCGGCCGCCGTCCTTGTCGCAGCAGATATCCTCAGCCAGTATCGCTGGGATTGCACGCTGCGCTTCGCCCTGTGGACGGGCGAGGAACAAGGCTTACTCGGCAGCAATGCCTACGCGGAACGGGCCGCCGCGCAGAGCGAAAACATCCTGGGCGTGCTCAACTTCGACATGATTGCCTGGAACACGCTCGGCAGCGCTCCTGACATCGACCTGCACGCCACTGCCGCCCGGCCTGCCACTGTCGAGCTCGCCAACCAGTTTGCCAGCGTCATCTCTGCTTATGGCCTGAACCTGATTCCGGAAGTACGCACGGATGGCACGGGCGCCAGCGACCACGCTTCTTTCTGGGATTCGGGCTACACCGCCATTCTCGGTATCGAGGACTTCTACCCCAACTATCACGATTTCAGCCCTTACTATCACAAGACATCTGATCGGCTCGCCACGCTGGACATGGCCTACTTTACCGAGTATGTCCGGGCCAGCGTTGCCGCGGCTGCGCATATGAGCAACTGCCTGGACAAGACGCCCTCACCCCCTGCGGCCAGCATTGGATTAGGCTCAGAGGGTGTTGAGCTGACCTGGCAGCACGTGCTCCCCAATACAGCCTATGCCATCCACCGCGGAAAGACCCCGTGGTTCACGCCGGAGCCCGACACCCTGGTCACAACGATCGGTTGGCCCTTTCCGCAGGCGTTGAGCTACGAGGACAGTGCCAGTGCCATCGGGAACGCGGAGGTGAACCACTACTACGCAGTGCTCGGCCTGAACGAGGCAGGCGAGAGTGCCGTCTCGAACCGGACGGGCGAATTCGACTTCGCGCTGGTAACACCGTAACCTGTCTCGTGGCTCACGCATCTGACTACTTGATGACCTGTGATTCTGCTGGCATCTACGCTGATGAAATGGATGGATGAAGAGATGGCAAAACGAAGTTTCGTACTCACTGTGCTACTCGTACTGGGGGGGCTCCTTTTGGCCGCGTGTGGTGCGAGCCCCGCGGCTGTCGATACGGCGCCTGTAAGTTCGGCCGGGGCAAGCGCGACATCCGTACAAGCGCTTCCGGCAACGGTCGATGTTGCGGCTGTCAAGGCCCTGCAAGGCAATCCCGACGTCGTCATCCTCGACGTCCGCGAGCCTTACGAATATGAAGCCGGCCATATCCCAGGGGTCATATTGATTCCCCTCGGTGAACTCCCGAACCGGCTGGCCGAAGTCCCAACAGACAAGCCGGTCATCGTCACCTGCCGCAGCGGCAACCGTAGCGGTCAGGCAGTAGACTTCCTGCGCCAGCAGGGCTATACCAACGTCCATAACATGAGCGGCGGCTTCATCGCCTGGGAGCGAGCCGGCTATCCGGTGGAGAAACAGTGCGCCAACTGCTGAGTCGCAACGGACCATCACTGCGATGACTTTACTTGCCTACGTGCTTTTGGGGACCGGCTATGGGACCGCTGCAGCGGCCCAGCCGGGCCCCTTCCAGGCCTACCTGATTGCCCAGGCCCTGGCGTACGGTTGGCGACGCACCCTCCCCGCGATTCTGGCGCCTCTGCTGAGCGACGCCCCCATCATCGCGATCGTTCTGATCTTCCTCACCCGCATCCCTGGCAGTCTGCGGATTGCCTTGCACTTTCTCAGCGGTGCGTTTATCCTGTATCTGGCATGGGGCGCTTACCGCCAATGGCGCAGCACCGTCATGGGCCTGCCTGGGTTATCAACTGCGGAAACGCTTTCGCCACAGCATCATGGCACCCGGCGCAGCATCCGGCAGGCGATCCTGATGAACCTCCTGGGACCTGGCCCTTATCTCTTCTGGAGCCTCGTCGCGGGGCCGGTCATCATCCAGGCCTGGGGCACCTCCCCTGATCGTGCCATCGGCTTCCTTGCCGGCTTCTACGCGGCCATGCTTGCAGTGCTGGCCGGCATCGTCCTGGCATTCGGTTCTGCCGAGCGGCTCGGTCCGCGGGTTGCGCGCGGCCTGCTCGGCCTGTCCATCGTTGCGCTTGCGGGCTTCGGCATCTGGCAGCTCTGGCAAGGGACCGCACATCTTATGGCAGCAGTTGGATGACGCGCATGGCTGACGTGACTCGCAACGAGTCAACCTCCGGCACGACAAGGGCCACCGGTTACTATCTGGCTTTCATCACGCTGGGCCTCGCCAGTGCATCGATCGGTCCGGTCCTGCCGCGCCTTGCAGAGCAGGTATCCACCGGCGTCAGTGCAGTCAGCATCATCTTTACTGCGCGTTCGCTCGGCTATCTCCTCGGTTCATCGATTGCCGGTCGAGCTTATGACCGCTTTCCATCACATCGGGTGATGGTCGCCGGTCTATCCATAATGGTTCTCGCGCTGCTTGCCATTCCAGTCATGCCGGTGCTTCTGCTGCTCGTGCCGGTGGGCCTGGCCCTGGGGCTGGGCCAAGGCGTGGTGGATGTCGGCGGCAATGTCTCGCTGGTCTGGGTCTTCGGCGACCGCGTCGCACCGTACATGAACGGCCTGCATTTCTTTTTTGGAGGCGGCGCGTTCATCTCCCCCCTGCTGATTGCGCAGGCCGCCCTGCTCACCGGCAGCCATGCCTGGGCCTTCCGCCTCATCGCCCTGCTGATCCTGCCGGTTGCTGTCTACATAGTCGCTTTGCCGAGTCCCGCACCGCACCGGCAAACGGCTCAGGCTGCCAGCGAGCGGTCTGCGTCTTCGCTGCTGCCGCTCATTGTGGTCTTCATGCTCGTCTATGTGGCCGCCGAAGTCAGCTACGGCGGCTGGAGTTTCACCTACGCGACGACGACCGGCCTGGCGGACGAGGCTGCCGCCGCGCTCCTGACTTCGCTCTTCTGGGGTGCGATCACCTTGGGCCGCCTGCTGTCCATTCCGCTCGCGATGCATGTAACGCCGGCTGCGCTCCTGGGCGGCAGTGTCGCAGGTGCAGTGCTCGGCCTCGCGCTGATCAATCTGGCAGCCGGTTCGACCGTCGCGCTCTGGGCGGGCACACTCGTCACTGGGCTGTCGATGGCCGCCATTTTCCCGACAGTCATCATCCTGGCCCGCTCATTCATGACCGTCACCGGTCGCGTTACCGGGTGGATCCTCGTCGGTTCCAGCATAGGCGCCATGCTGATGCCGTGGCTGGTCGGTCAGTTGTTCGGCGCGTTCGGCCCCCGCGCGGTCATGCTGGCAATCCTGGCTGACCTGCTGGTACTGGCCGGGCTCTTTAGTGTTCTTATGTGGCGCGTTCGTGTCCACACATCGCGACGCCCAACGCCGGTGACGGAATCCGGCGCGTCGACATCGCATTGAAGGCAACCTGCATTCATTCAAGGAGGGAGATCTATGAAAGGCACTGTCCGTCAATTCATCGTCATCGTGGCCGCTCTCGCAATGATCGTCGTCAATGTCCTCGCCAACGCGCTGCCCATCAACGGGCAGAACACCGGCGAGATCTCCGACCGCTTCGACATCTATTTCGTCCCTGCCGGTTATGTCTTCTCGATCTGGGGCCTGATCTACATCGGCATCATCGCCTACCTCATCTATCAAGCTCTGCCTGCCCAGCGCAACGACGCACGGATGGAGGCCATCGCCGGGCCGTTCGTTCTTAGCAGCGTGGCAAACATCGTGTGGATTTTCCTCTGGCACTATAACGCTTTCCCGGCCACGCTCCTGGCTATGCTCGTGCTGCTCGCCAGCCTGATCGTGATCTACCTGCGGCTGGGCACGGGCCGCACGCGCATCAGCACTGCTGAGACGTGGGCCGTGCGCGTCCCCTTCAGCATCTACCTGGGTTGGATCACCGTCGCGACCATTGCGAACGTCACGCAGGTGCTCTACTACGTGGGCTGGAATGGCTTTGGCATCAGCCCGGAGACCTGGCTGATGATCATGCTGGCCGTGGCAGTCGTCGTGGCCGGGCTGATGGCCTGGACGCGCCGTGATGCCGCCTACCTGCTCGTGCTGGTCTGGGCCTTCATCGGCATCGCGCTGAAGCACGCGGCCGTCCCGCCGGTTGCCATCGCAGCCTGGATAGCAACCGCAGCGGTGGTGTTGCTCGTGGTGTATGCCGCACTTATCGCGCGCCGGGGCGCTGCCACTACGGGGCTGCGCGCTTAGCCCCCGACCTGCGATGCTGGCGCTCAACACACTCGTTCCGCTGCTCGCCATTGTTCTCCTTGGGGCAGTGCTAAGGCGGACGCGCTTTGCATCTGCAGGCCTGTTTCGCGAGACGAACCGGCTGCTCTACTGGATTGCGCTGCCTGCACTCCTGTTCGAGGAGACGGCCACCGCTGAGCTAGGCGGCGATGCGGCGCTGCGCGTGGCGGGCGTCATCCTTGCTGCCACGGCCGCGTGCATCGGAGTGGGCTATCTCGTGGCGTGGCTGCTGCGTGTGCCACGCCACGGGACCGGCGCGTTCGTACAGGGCGGCTTTCGCGGGAACCTGGCCTATGTCGGCCTGCCCGCGATCACCCTGGCGCTTGCGGGCGCGGACGGCGCCATCGACCCCGCGGTCCGCACACTGGCCGTGTTGGCGCTGGCATTGATTGTCCCCATCTACAACATCGTCGCCGTCGTCGTACTCGTGGCGAGCGGCGGCGCTGCGGCAGGCCAGCCGGCGGAGGCTCGCGCGGCCTACCTCCGCAAGCTGGTAGTCGCCCTGGTTACGAATCCGTTTATCGTAGCTTGCCTGGCAGGACTGCTGTTCGCGGTGAGTGGGTGGGAACTGCCGGCCATCGTGGCACGTACCTGCGCGACCCTGGGGCAGATGACGACGCCCCTCGCGCTACTGGGCGTGGGTGCAACGTTGTCGCTGACGGCCCTGAGGGGCCGCTGGGCGCAGGCGGCCGGTGCGGCACTGGTCAAGGTCGGCGTCGCGCCGCTGGTGGGGTATCTCCTCGTGTCCGCGCTCGGGCTATCCCCTGTCGAGCTGCGCATCGCGATGATCTACCTGGCAACGCCCACGGCAACCGCATCCTATGTGATGGCCGGTCAGCTCGGCTCCGATGAACAACTGGCCGGCGCGATCATCGTCCTCTCCACCATCCTCTCGCTGCCCGCGCTCGCGGTGAGCCTGAGCGTATAGAGTGAAGCCCAGCTACCATGCCTCCAACAGGCGGTTGAACCACTGCCAGCCCAGTGCGAGCACCGTCTCGGTGAGCAGCCACCAAACACCCCCGCCTATGACGTAGCGCAGCCAGCCCGCCGGCCACACCCGCGACAGCAAGGCGAATATGAGCACGAAAGTGCCCCCGTACATTACAAGCCATCCGGCAGTTCGCAGTAGCGCGAGCTTAAGCGCCTTACCGGTGAAGTACCGGTACTCATAGCCGGTATAAGACAGCCAGAAGACCAACATGCTCGCGACAACCAGGACACCCGCGATGACGAGCCGGTCCCAGGGCGGCGATACGAGCCACGCCGTTGACATACAGCCCCTTCACAGTGCGACTGAGCGGCGCCGCGCTCAGGTCAGGCGCTCGCCGCCGTCCACCGGCAGCACTGCACCCGTCACGTACTCCGCCTCTACCAGGTAGCGCACCGCGCGCGCTACGTCCGCCGGCGTACCCCAGCGCTTGAGCAGTGTCCGCTTCGCGCTGGCGGCAAGCTGCTGCTCGGTGTAGTCCGGCGGTGGCAGGACTGGGCCGGGCGCGATGGCGTTGACGCGCACCGCGGGCGCCAGTTCCATTGCAAGAGAGTAGGTCATGTTGAGCAGCCCGGCCTTTGCGACCGAGTGCGGCAGGAAGTTGGGGAACGGCGCAAAGGCCGAGAGGTCCACGATGTTGACGATCGCACCGTCGCCGTGGGCGGCAAGGTGCGGGGCGGCGGCGCGCGCGCAGAGGAAAGGCCCCTTGAGGTCCACCGCGATCTGCCGGTCCCACTCCGCCTCGTCCAGCTCCGCCCACGGCGTGCGGCGCCAGACAGACGCGCTATTGACGAGCACATCCAGCCGCCCCAGCTCGCTGACCGCCCGTTCAATCAGCGCCCGCACCTGTTCCCCCTGCGCGACGTCGGCCTGCTGCGCGATGGCACGCCGCCCCAATTCCTGGATTTCGGCAACCGTCTCCTCTGCCGGACCGGCAGAGGAGTTGTAGTTCACCACGATGTCCGCGCCCGCGGCCGCCAGCTCCAGGCTGATGGCCTTGCCGACCCGGATGGCCCCGCCCGTGACCAGGGCGACCTTACCGTGTAAGTTCATCTTCGTTCAACTCCGATCTGTAGTTTGCGCTGCGGTGACTGCGGCCTCGAGTTGGGGAAGGTGTTGCGCTTCGTGATCGGCGATCCGTTGCGCATATCTGAGCACGGTATGCTCGCGCCCTCTCGTCGTCCCCGTAAAGGTCGCTCCCCGTGACCAGCCCTCGGGTGCCAGTTTCGACAGCACACCCAGAAGCTCATCCCGTTGTGCCGTGAAGGCTTGCAATAATGCACAGAATTCCAGCGCGCTGTAACCGGACTTGGTCATCCACCCGCGCGGGGAAACATATCTGATCGTAGGATGGTCCTCAGCGAGCATGCGCAAGATGCTCTCGCCCCAGATGTCAGCGTTCGCGCGCAGGTGCGCCAGGATCTCATTGGCAGACCAGGAGTCCGCATCGGACCGGCTGTGCAGATGAACTCGCTCGATGCCGCCTGTCAGTACCGCGATACGACGCGGTGCATCTGACAGCAACGCGAGAACCTGCTTGATTTCCTCAGCGGTCGGTTCCATTCCTGCCTATTCTCCTTCTTGCCTTATCAGGGAAACCCCAGTGTGGCTCCGCGAGCTCGATTATACCATATCACTTTTCGCCTCTTTACGCAGCCCACCCGGCCACATCCCGTCAGATTGGATTTAGATAATTTACACATAGGTATTTGACAAAAATACCCGCCCATGATATGCTGCATCCCGTGAATCGTAGGGCGTGTGAGGAGATGAGATGTTACAGAAGCAGCTAACCGGCAGTCCTGCGGGCGAGTTACTGACCGCCTTGCAGCGCAGGGGCACTGCCACGGTGAAGGACCTGGAAGACCTGCTGAGCGTGACCGCGAATGCGATTCGCCAGCAGCTTACCGGCCTGCTCGCCGAGGGTTACATCGAGCACCGGACCGAAAACATCGGTCGCGGGCGGCCCAAGCATGTCTACAGCCTGACGGCGAGAGGCCGCGCACTGTTCCCGCACCACTACGACGAATTCACCAATTCCCTGCTGCGCGAGATTCTGCTGACCGAAGGCCCTCAAAAGGTCCAGGAGCTACTGGCCCGCCTGAGCAAGCGCATGGCCGACCAGTATGCCCGCCAGATCGGCAGCGAAGCCCCCGCCGAGCGCATGGTGGCGTTGAGCGAGCTGCTCAACGCGAAGGGCATCATGTCGGAAGTCCACTTCGAGGCGGACGGCATCGTCTTCAGGGAATACACTTGCCCGTACTACGAACTGGCACGCGAATACCGGGCGATCTGCGACATGGAACAAGGCATGATTGCCCAGGTAGTCAACCAGCCGGTCGAGCTGGTGTCGTGCACCCTGGACGGGCACCATGGCTGCAAATTCAAGATCGACACGGGCGATGAGCAGATTATCGACAACGAGTAACGAGTACTCGTTACTCATCACTCATTACTTATTTCCCAAGGAGCCACTGAGCATGAGCGAAGAACTGGTTGTCAAGGATCTCCAGGTTAACGTCGAGGGGAAGCCGATTCTGAAGGGTGTGAACCTGACGATCCGCCCTGGAGAGGTCCATGCCTTGATGGGGCCGAATGGCTCCGGCAAGAGCACCCTGGCTTATACCATTGCCGGCCACCCGCATTACGAGGTGGTGGGCGGCGATATCCTGATGAACGGGCAGAGCCTGCTGGAGATGGAGCCGGATGAGCGGGCCAAGGCCGGCGTCTTCCTGGCCTTCCAATACCCCACAGCCATCCCGGGCGTCAGCATGGCGAACTTCCTGCGCCAGGCCGTCAGCGCGGTCCGCGGTTACACCGAGAAGGCCAAGCAGGCCGTGGCTGAGGGCGGCGCGGCCAAGCCCATCGGCTCCGAGCTGATGCCGATGCGCGAGTTCCGCAAGGAGCTCACGGAGAAGATGGACCGGCTGCACATTGACCCGGCGTTCGCGCGCCGCTATCTCAACGAAGGCTTCTCCGGCGGCGAGAAGAAGCGCGCAGAGATCCTGCAGATGGCGATGCTGGAGCCGAAGTTTGCCGTCCTCGACGAGACCGACTCCGGGCTGGACATCGACGCGCTGCGCGTGGTGTCCGAGGGCGTCAACAGCGTGCTCGGCCCCAACCTCGGCGTCCTGCTGATTACGCACTACCAGCGGCTCCTGAACTACATCAAGCCGCATTTCGTTCATGTCTTCTATAATGGCCGCATTGTCATGTCAGGCGGGCCGGAGCTGGCCCATGAGCTCGAGGCAAAGGGCTACCAGTGGATTCGCGAGCAGTTCGGTGAACCGGCGGACGGGCAAGAAGTGGCCTGAGCAGGCTGGATTGTTGGATCGAGGAGAGCATTATGTCGGCGACCAATTCCGATCACCAGATTCTCGGTGACCTCAAGACTGAGTACCAATACGGCTGGAGCCAGCCGGAAAACTACGCCTTCAAATCGCGCAAGGGCCTGGACCACGAGATTGTGGACCAGATCAGCACGATGAAGGGCGAGCCGGAGTGGATGCGCAAGCTGCGCCACGAGGCGCTCGACATCTTCCTGTCCAAGTCCATCCCCACCTGGGGTGCGGACCTCAGCGGCATCGACTATCAGGATATCTACTATTACATCAAGCCGACCGAGGCGCAGGGCAAAAGCTGGGATGATGTTCCTCCGGACATCAAGGAGACGTTCGACAAGCTGGGCATCCCGGAGGCGGAGCGCAAGTTCCTGGCCGGCGTGGGCGCGCAGTACGAGAGCGAAGCCATCTACCACTCGCTCAAGGAGGAGTGGGAGAAGCTGGGCGTCATCTTCATGGACTCGGACAGCGGCCTGCGCGAGCACGAGGACATCTACCGCGAGTACTTCGGCACGGTCGTGCCCTCGACGGACAACGTCTTCGCCGCGCTGAACACGGCCTTCTGGTCGGGTGGGTCGTTCGTGTACGTGCCGAAGGGTGTCCACCTGGACATCCCGCTGCAGGCGTACTTCCGCATCAACGCGCAGAGCATGGGACAGTTCGAACGTACCCTGATCATCGTGGACGAGGGCGCGACTGTACATTATGTCGAAGGCTGCACCGCACCCACCTACTCCGAGGACTCGCTGCACAGCGGCGTCATCGAGATTATCGTGCGCAAGAATGCGCGCTGCCGCTACACCACCATCCAGAACTGGTCCACCAACGTTTACAACCTGGTGACCCAGCGCTCGCTCGTCTACGACGGCGGCACGATGGAGTGGGTCGATGCGAACCTCGGCTCGAAGGTCACGATGAAGTACCCGTCGGTCTACATGCTCGGACCGGGCGCAACAGGGCAGATTCTTTCGATGGCCTTTGCCGGCCCGGGACAGCACCTGGACGCGGGCGGCAAGCTTGTGCACGCTGCGCCGAACACGACCAGCCAGTTGATTTCGAAGTCCATCAGCAAGGGCGGGGGCCGGGCATCGTACCGGGGTCTGCTCAAGGTGAGCAAGGGCGCGACCGGCGCAAAGTCCAACGTCGTCTGCGATGCGCTGCTGCTGGATGCACAGAGCCGATCGGACACCTACCCTTACATTGAGATCGACGAAGAGGATGTGACGGTCGGCCACGAGGCGTCGGTCAGCAAGATCGGCGAGGAACAGCTCTTCTACCTGATGAGCCGCGGGCTGAGCGAAGATGAGGCGAGCGCCATGATCGTTTCCGGCTTCATCGAGCCGATGGTCAAGGAACTGCCGATGGAATACGCCGTCGAAATGAACCGGCTGATCCAGTTGCAGATGGAAGGCTCGATTGGTTGAGGGAGTGGTGACGAACATGACGACGAGTCCAAACCTGGCAGTAGCAGAAAACATCTCCGCGGCAACCGTAGAAGCCCTTTCGCAGATGCACGGGGAACCGGCCTGGCTGCTCGAAGCGCGGCTCAAGGCCTGGCGCTTCTTCGAGGAAATTCCCTGGCCCACGGGCGCAGAGGAAACCTGGCGGCGCACCAAGCTGACCGGCTTCAAGCTGGAAGACTATCGGCCCCTGCACGGCACGACGGCCGGTGACAGCCTGCCCGAAGAGGCCGACAAGAGCCTGCGCGAGGTGGAAGCGGTTGCCGATATGGCGATCGTGGACGGTGCGCGGCGCCATTACCGGATGAACGACGAGCTTGCGCGCCGCGGGGTGATCTTTACCGACCTCGCCTCGGCCGTCCGGCAGCATCCGGAGCTGGTCCAGCGGGCGCTCGGCAGCGTGGTTGCGACCGACGAGAACAAGTTCAGCGCGCTGCACTATGCGCTGTGGAACAGCGGCACATTCGTCTATGTCCCACGCAACGTGGTGATCGACCAGCCTCTGCAGACGGTGGTTTACCAGTCCGAAGGCAAGCAGGCCGGCTTCCACCACACGCTGGTGCTCACCGAAGAGAGCGCCGTTGTTACGCTCGTGGAGGATTACCTCGGCGCGGCGAGCGGCATGAGCAACAGCGCGGTGGAGTTGGCCGCAGGACCGAACAGCCAGCTGCATTACCTGCACTTGCAGAATCTGGCCGAGAGCGCGTGGAACTTCAGCACGCAGCGCATGCAACTCCAGCCGGACAGCCTGGTGCGCTATTTCATCGGCTCATGGGGCAGCCGTCTGAGCAAGGCGTGGATCAACATGGAACTCAACGGTCGCGGCGCGCACGGCGAGCTCTTGGGGCTGTACTTCCCCGGCGGCCGCCAGCACCTCGACCATCACACGAACCAGTTGCACGTTGCGCAGAACACGACCAGCGACCTGCTCATCAAGGGTGCGCTCAAGGATCGTTCGCGCTCGGTGTATCAGGGGTACATCAAGGTCTACCCTGGCGCGCAGAAGACCAACGCCTACCAGGCGAACCGCAACCTGATGCTGAGCAAGACGGCACGCGCGGACAGCATCCCGGGGCTGGAAATCGAGGCCGACGACGTGCGCTGCACGCACGGCGCGACCGCGGGCCAGGTGCCCGCCGAATACATCTTCTACCTGATGTCGCGCGGCATCGACCGTACCAACGCCGAGCGCATGATCGTGCAAGGCTTCTTCGAAGAAGTCCTGAACCGCATCCCGGTCGAAGGCGTGCGCAACAAGCTGGAAACCGAGATCGCGCGGAAGTTGGGACTTTAGGGATTGAAGATTGAAGATTACAGATTGAAGATTTGACGTTAAGGGACAGGCCAATCTAAATCTGCAATCTAAATCTGCAATCTTCAATCTGCAATCTTGAATCGTGATGGAGGTACACATGAGCCAGGGCTACGCACATCCCGAAAAACTCGTCACGACGCAGTGGGTCGCGGATCATCTCACTGATCCCGGCATCCGCATCGTCGAATCCAATGAGGACCTGTTGCTCTATTCCCGCGGCCACATTCCTGGTGCGGTGCAGATCGACTGGGTTGCGGACCTCAACGACCCGATCACACGCGATTACCTGAACCGCGCGCAGTTCGAAGAACTCATGCGGCGCAACGGCATCACCAACGATACGCTCGTGGTGTTCTACGGCGACAAGAACAACTGGTGGGCCTGCTATGCCCTGTGGATCTTCGAGCTGTTCGGCCATACCCGAACCGCAGTGATGGACGGCGGGCGACTCAAGTGGGAACAGGAAGGCCGGCCCATGACCAAAGAGGTGCCCAGCGTGCTGCAAACCGAGTACCATGCGCAGGATCGGGCCGACTACAAGATTCGGGCCTTCCGCGATGATGTGCTGGCCCACATCGCGGCCAACCGCCCTCTGGTCGATGTACGCAGCGCCGGCGAATACACCGGTCAGCTCTATCACATGGAAGGGTATCCGCAGGAAGGCGCGCTGCGCGCCGGCCACATCAGGGGCGCGGTCAACGTGCCCTGGGCTCGCGCGGCTAACCCGACCGATGGCAGCTTCAAGGTGGCCGATGAACTGCGCGCCATCTACGAGGGCGAGCAAGGCCTGAAGCCGGACGACAACGTCATTGCCTACTGCCGCATCGGAGAGCGGTCGAGCCACACCTGGTTCGTGCTCAAGTACCTGCTCGGCTATCCCAATGTGCGCAACTACGATGGCAGTTGGACCGAGTGGGGCAACCTGGTCGGCGTGCCGATCGAGCGATGACGACCAATCTTCCTTTTTGGGCTCGCCCGCGCTATACTGTGCGTTTGTGGAGGGATATGCCAGCGTGGACCGACAGGCACAGATAGATTTCATTCTTGATCATTATGAGAACCCGCGACACTATGGCGCATTGCCGGCAGCCTCCGTAGTACAGAAGGGCGGCAATCCCGGCTGCGGCGATGTCGTCACCTTTTACCTAAAGGTAGATGGGGACGGGCGTATCGAGGACATCTCGTTCGAAGGCGAAGGCTGCACCATCAGCCAGGCGGCATCGTCCATCGTGACGGAGATGTTTCACGGCAAGACGCTGGCTGACGTCGAGGCCACGTCGAGCGACGCGATTCTTGACCTGCTGGGCCGTGAGATTGCAGCCACACGGCTCAAGTGCGCGATGTTGGGCCTGAACACGACCAAGGAAGCCGTGCGCGTGGTGCGGCGGCGAAGCCAAGAGGAGAACGCGTCATGAGCAAGTACCTGTTCACCGCCATTGTTCACAAAGAAGATGATCTCTTTGTAGCTCAATGTCCCGAAGTTGGCACCGTGAGCCAGGGATATACGGTTGAAGAGTCGTTGCTCAACCTACAGGAAGCAACTGAACTCTATCTTGAGGAGTTCCCGGTGCCCGAGATCAGCCGACCTTTACTCACAACTTTCGAGGCAGTTGTAGATGCCTAAGATGCGTCGGGCATCTGGTCATGAGGTGGTAAGAGCACTCGAACAGATGGGGTTTCAGCAGGTGCGTCAACGCGGTAGCCACGTGGTAATGAAGAAGCTAACTTCCAGTGGAACCGTCGGTTGCGTTGTTCCCATGCACCATGATCTCGCTATCGGAACCTTGCTGGGCATACTGAAGCAAGCCAGGGTAGACCCGGATGAATTCATGAGGCTTCTATGAGCGTGCAGACAATTCCTGATATCGTTGTTGACGTCGAACGTATCCGCGCGGACTTTCCCATCTTGCAGCGGCAGATCCGAGGGAAGCCCCTTGTCTACCTGGACAACGCAGCGAGCTCGCAGAAGCCGGTGGCAGTGCTGGATGCGATGGATCGCTACTACCGCGAGACCAACGCGAATGTCCATCGCGGGGTGCATACGCTGAGCGAGGAGGCCACCGCGCAATATGAGGCAGCGCGCGGCAAGCTTACCGCGTTCATCGGTTCCTGCTGCCCGAAAGAGGTCGTCTGGACGCGCAACGCGACGGAGGCCCTGAACCTCGTGGCCTACTCCTGGGGTCGGGCCAACATCAAGCGCGGGGATCGCATCCTCCTGACCGAGATGGAACACCACTCCAACCTGGTGCCCTGGCAGATTCTCGCGGCGGAGCGCGGCGCCGAGCTCGATTTCGTGCCGGTGACGGACAACGGCCTGCTGCGGCTGGAGCAGCTCAACAAGCTGCTCACCCCTCGCACGAAACTGTTTGCGTTCACCGCTGCGTCCAACGTGCTCGGCACAATCAATCCGGTCAAGGAGATGACAGCGGCGGCCCACAAAGCCGGCGCACTGGTTCTCGTGGATGCATGTCAGGCTGTGCCGCACATGCCCGTCAATGTGCAGAACCTGGACATCGACTTCATGGCCTTCTCGGGCCACAAGATGCTGGGGCCGACGAGCATCGGCGCGCTCTGGGGTCGTCGTGAGCTGCTCAACGCCATGCCGCCGTTCATGGGCGGCGGCGACATGATCCGCGAAGTCCACCTGCGCGAGTCGCGCTGGAACGAGATTCCCTGGAAGTTCGAGGCCGGCACGCCGGCAATTGCCGAGGTAATCGGCCTGGGTGCCGCCGTGGACTACCTGCAGGAAGTCGGCATGGACGCGGTACAGGCGATGGAACGCGAGCTAACCCGCTATGCGTATGAGCGGATGTCCGCGGTCGAGGGCCTCAGGATACTGGGCCCGGGACCGGAAGAGCGCGGCGGATTGATCAGCTTCATCCTCGGCAACACGCATCCGCATGATATCGCGGCTGCCTTGGACAGCATGGGGATTGCGATTCGCGCAGGCCACCATTGCGCGCAGCCGCTGCACGAACGCTACGGCATCCCCGCAAGCGCCCGCGCCAGTTTCTACCTGTACAACACGCAGGCGGAGGTGGATGCGTTGGTGGAGGGCTTGCAGAGAGTCGTGGAGTATTTCGGGGTCTGACAGATAGGCCCCGTCAAAGAGGAAGAGTCATGGACCTGTACGCAGAAGAAATCATCGATCACTACAAGCATCCGCGCCATTTCGGGCATCTGGATCACCCGACGCTCACATACCACGACAGCAACCCGTTCTGTGGCGATGAAATCACGCTGGAGCTGAAGATCGAAGATGAGAAAGTGGTGGATGCGGCTTTCTCAGGCCACGGGTGCGCCATCAGCCGGGCGTCCGCTTCGATGATGAC
>DAOUGK010000568.1:0-4886 GCA_034429055.1 Anaerolineae bacterium
TCGAAACCGTCGCCGAACCGGCGGCCGCCTGACACAATTGATCCAGCATTCATGGCGATAGTCAGGAGTGTAGCCTGTATGTGTAGTCGAGGCTTTAGCTGGCTAGACGGGGTTCGCACGTACACTCCCCATCCGGCTGAAGCCTCGACTCCCCGACATTCAGTATTCCTGGGTTTGTAACGTTGAACGGGTACACTTCTGGTCCCGCAAGACATTTCGCAGCATATCCCGTATAATACGGCATATGCTGCGTTTTTATTTCCTGGGTGTGCCGCGCATCGAGCGCGATGACCGGCCCGTCGAGCTGCCGGCAAAGGCCGTTGCGCTGCTGGCGTACCTTGCCGGCACCGCGGGGCCCGTCCCGCGTGACCGCATCCTGGGCCTGCTGTGGGGCGAGAGTGCCGAAGATGCCGCACGTAAGAACCTGCGCAATACCCTCTGGACCATTCGCCGCGGCCTGGGCGATGGCGTCGTGCTGGCAGAAGGCGACCGACTGGCACTGAGCGGGGAGGTGTGGGTCGATAGCCGCGGCTGGCCGCCAGCAGACGCCACCGCAGAGGCCGCGCTGGCCCTGTACCGCGGCCCCTTCCTCGACGGCCTGACGGTCAACGAAGCGCCGGAATATGAGTTGTGGTCGATGATGGAGCGGGAGCGCCTGGCGCAGGGCTTCCTGCGCGCCGCCGCAGCAGCCATCAGAGTACACCAGGCGCGCGGCGCATGGCGCGCTGTCCTTGCCGTCGCGCGCCGCGGCCTGGCCCAGGACAACCTGCACGAGCCCTTCTACCGCGCCCTCATGGAGGCACATGCCCGGCTGGGCGAGCGGGCAGAGGCGTTGCGCCAGTATGAGGCCCTGCGCTCCCTGCTCGAACGCGAGCTGGGCGTCGAGCCGCTGCCCGAGACCGAGGCCCTGGCTGCGGCGCTGCCGGACCTGGCCGCCGGCGCACCGGCCGGCGAGCATGGGGGCCCGGCGGCGGAAACCGTGCTGCTCCCCCGCGAACGCACGTCTGCTCAACGACAAACGGCGGAGAGCCATCCGTTCATCGGCCGGTCGCACGAACTGGCCGCGCTCAGCGAGGAATATGATCGCGCAGACGCGGGCGAGACGCGGGTTGTCCTGCTTTACGGCGAGCTGGGCATCGGCAAGACGCGGCTCTGGCACGAATGGGCGGGGCGTGCATGGCCCGCGGCCACCCCCGTCCTGGAGGCCCGCTGCCTGGAAGCAACCCAGGACCTCCCGTTTGCGCCGCTGACCGATGTCCTGTCCGATGATGTGCGGCTGGCCGAAATCGCGCGCGCAGGTCGCGTGCCGCGCGTATGGCTGGCAGAGGCCGCGCGGCTCCTGCCGCAGTTGCGCGCCGCCATCCCCGACCTTCCACGGCCCGCCGCGCTGCCCCCGGAAGAGGAACGCCGCCGCATCTTCGAGGCGCTCGTCCTGCTGCTCGCCGCCTTCGATGCGCACCCCCTGGTGCTGTTCATCGACGACGTGCATTGGCTCGACACGACCACGCTCGATTGGCTGGCCTATCTGGTGCATCGCCTGCGCGACCGCGGCCTGCTCCTGGTGCTCACCTACCGGCCGGAGGACGCGCCGCCCCATCTCGTGCGCCAGGTGGCAACGTGGCATCGCGAAGGCCTGGCCCGGCGGCTGCCGTTGGCCCAGCTCAATCCGGACGAGGCTGCCGCGCTGGTCGCCTCGCTGCCCATCTCGCCGCATCTCGCGGCGCTCCTGCACGCGCACAGCGCGGGCAACCCGTACTTCCTGCTGGAACTGGGCAGCCATTCATCCGGACTTGCCGCGGAGGGCGACCGCCTGACCGGCGTGCCGACTGCGCTGGCCGACCTCATCCGCGCGCGGCTGGAGCGTCTGCCGGAGCGGGTCCGCCAGGTCGCGCAGGCCGCGGCTGTGCTGGAGCCAGACCTCGAGCTGACCAGTCTGCGCCGCACGAGCGGCCGCAGCGAAGAAGAGATGCTCGATGCCATCGACGCCCTGCTCGCGGCAGGCATCCTCATCGAGCGGGCAGCGCACGGTGCGTCCAGCTCAACCCAGGTCGCGTTCCTGTTTGCGCATCCCCTCGTCGCGACCGTGATCCGCGACGGGCTCAGCGCAACTCGCCGGCAATTCCTGCACCGCCGCGCCGCCCAGGCGCTCGAAGCCGCCCACAGCACGCGGCTCGCGCCCGCAGCCGGGCGGCTGCTCATCCACTGGCGCGCCGCGGGAGATGCAGAGCACGCCGCGCACTACGCCGACCTGGCCGCCCAACACGCGCTGTCGCTCGCGGCCGCCGCCGAAGCCGCAAACTACCTGCGCCAGGCCATTGCAATTGCGGCCACCCCCTCGCGCCGCGTCGGCCTGGGGGATGCACTCTCGCAGTTGGGCGACCTGTCTGCGGCGCGCACAGCTTTCGCGGCCGCGCTGACTCACGCGGTTGCCGAGGGGGATCGTCCCTCCGCGGCGCGGGCCTGCCTGGGTATGGCCCAGACCTACCTGCCCGGCGGCCGTGCAGATGACGTCGTTCAGTGGGCCGAGCGCAGCCTGGAATTCCTGGATGCAGCCGCAGACCCCGCGGCCCATGCGCACGCGCACTACCTGTTCGGCGCAGGTCGCCTGCGGGCCGGCGGCGCCGCGCTGGCCGAGGCCGACCGCCATCTGGCAGAAGCCGCACAACTGGCCGCTGCGCATGGAGCGACATCGATTGCCGCCCTCAGCCGGTTCGAGCTGGGCAACCTGCTGGCCGAGCGCGGCGACCTGCAAGCCGCCATCGCCGTCTATGAGGAAGCGATCAGGCTCTCTGAGGCGGCGGGTAATCCGAACCAGCAGGTTCTCAGCCACAACAACGCCGCTTACCACGCCATGCTGGCGGGCGAGCTGCCACGGGCCCATACGCACATCAGCGCGGCCCTGGCGCTGACCGAGCGGCTGGACCTGCGCCTGCCGCTGCAGTACCTGTACAGCACGCGCGGGGAGATTGCGCTGGCGGAGGAACAGTGGCCCGAAGCCGAAGCGTGGTTCCGGCGCAGCCTGGCCGAGGCGGAGACCAACGGCAACATCGAGCAGGGCGCCAAGGCCCGCGCGAACCTGGCGCTGGCCGCGCGCGGCCGCGGCGACCTGGACGAGGCGCTTCAACTGCTGGAGGAAGCCGCGACGCTTGCCGCGCCCCTGACCGCGCGTTACCTGCAGGTGCAGATCGACCTGTGGCTGGCGGAGGTCCGGCTGGCGCGTGGCGAGCGCCGCGCGGCGCGGATGGCGCTCGGACAGGTCGAGGAGCGGCTCGCCGGCGGCGACTACCGCCGCCTGGCCGAGTGGGCCGCGCGCCTCCGCATGGCCCTCGCATGACCGTCATCCGGCGCTTGCCTACCCATCATCACCACCCAGGAGCACACCCGTGAGCGATGTTCTCATGACCCTATGGAGCACCATCGAAGACCGCCAGGCCCACCCGCGGCCGGGATCTTATACTGCCAGCCTGTTCGAAGCGGGCCTGCCCCGCATGGCGCAGAAGGTGGGCGAGGAAGCCGTCGAGACGGCCGTCGCCGCGTTGAGCGAGGGCGACGACCGCCTGCTTTACGAGATGGCCGACCTGGTCTATCACTGCATGGTGTTGCTGGCCGCGAAGGGACTTGCCTGGGCCGACGTCGAGGCAGAACTGGCGCGAAGGTTTAAGTAAGGGTAGACATGGGGGGCAGGGCCAGACCCCTGCCCCCCATGTTCAAGGCGCAGCCGGATCCGGGAACACCGAAACCGTATGGCTCTCGCGGTTCACCACAAAGACCTGGCCGGTCACACGATCGACCGCCACGCCGAAGGGGTTGAGTCCCACCCCCTGTGGCCGGATGACCAGCCCCAGGTCATTGGCCGAGATGATGCTCACATTGTTGGACACGCTGTTCGTGATGAATACGTAGTTGGTGGCCGGGTTGACCGCGATCCCGCCGCCGCCGTTGTCGCCGCCGGAGCCGATGGTGCGCGTTGTGAGGTGGCTCAGCCCATTGGCCTGCGCACGGTAGATGACCGCCCACTCCACGTTCGTGCCCCGCGGCGCACACGCGACGAACAACTGACCATATGCCCGGACATACTCCATCGCGTAAGGCACGCACCCGTTGCGGGTGCCGATGGTCTGGTCCTCGATGGCCCGCCAGCCGTTGTTGCCGTCCAGCGTGGTGATCGTCTGGCTGTCGCGGCCGCTCACATAGACCCGGTTCAGCGTTGGGTTGAACGCGATCCCCCATGACCCGTAAGCCCGCGTGCTGACATAGTCGGCCAGCACGGGCGGGTCGGTTCTCCCGTCCAGCACCGAGAGCGTGTTCGTCCCGTATAAGACGATGAAGATGCGGCCCGACGCCGGATCCACCCGGATCGCAGTCGGCTCGCGGCCGATTGTCTGCGTATGGAGCACCGCGAGGCTGGCGCCGTCGAGCGTGGTCAGGGACCCGTCGGCAAACCCCAAGACATAGACCCGGTTGCGCGTCTCGTCGACCGCCACACCCCACGGCTCGTCTCCGACTTTCGCGCTGTCCAACACCTGCAACGTCAGCCCGTCGAGCATGTAGAGCCGGTCATCGTCGCGGGAGGTGACGTATGCGCGGTGGGTCAGCGCGTTGACCGCGACCGAATTCGGGTGCGTCGCGGCCGGCAGCGCAATCGTGACCGGTTCGACGGTCGGGATTTCCGTCGGCGTAACCGTGGGCGTCCGTGTAGGGGTCGCCGTGGGCGACGACGTCGGCGTGTGAGTGACCGTCGGTGTTGGCGTAACGGTAGGCGTTTCAGTTGGTGCAGGCGTATCGGTCGATGTAGGCGTCGGCGTGATGGACGGCGTGAGCGTCGGCTCAGGCAGTCCGCTCTGGAAGGGCAGATGCGCGACCATCGCCACGGCCGCGATGCGGTA
>DAOUGK010000569.1:0-6878 GCA_034429055.1 Anaerolineae bacterium
AGATCCCACTCCTCGTAAATCTTCGGCACGTCGCTGATGAGCCGCTTGGTGTAAGGCTGCTGCGGGTGCAGGATCACCCTGTCCGCCGAGCCGCTCTCGACGAATTTGCCGCGCTCCATGATGTACACGGTGTCAGACACATAATAGGCCAGGCCGATATCGTGGGTGATGAAGATGAGCGTCATGCCGACCTCGTCGCGCAGCTTCATCAGGTAATCCAGGATGGTCGCGCGCGAGCAGGCGTCGATCATCGACGTCGGCTCATCCGCCAGCAGGATCTTCGGCTTGAGCAGGAAGATGCGGGCAATCATCAGGCGCTGCATCTGTCCGCCCGAAAGCTCGAAGGGGTACTTGTTGGTCAGTTCCTCGAACTTCAGGTTGACGAAGCTGCACGCCTCCGCCATCAGCTCGACCTTCTTCGTATGGGGTAGGCCCCGGCCGCCGCGCATGTGGATGCAGTCCAACAGCACGGTGTCGATCTTGTTGAAGATGTTGTACGCGGAGAAGGGGTCCTGGAAGATGGCCTGGATGTTTTTCCAGTAGGCCTGCCGCTTCCGCTGCGAGCTGATGTCGCGCTTCTGACCCTGGAAGTAGATCTCGCCTTCGGTCGGCGTAATCAGGCCGAGCAGCATCTTGGCGAGGGTGGTCTTGCCGCTGCCCGACTCACCGACGATCGAGATGACCTCACCCTCGTGAAACTCGAAGTCCACGTGATCGACGGCGACGGTGCGCCTGCGGCCGAATCCGAATACTTTGGTAAGGCCCTTTCCGCTCAGGCAGAGCGCCTTATTATGCAGCGTGTCCATAGGCCTCCCTCAGCGTCTTCTCCGATAGAATGCAGCGGTAGGCGCGGCCCTCGCCTGCGTCATAGAGCGGCACAGCCATCACCTTGCACTCCGCCCGGACATATTTGCAGCGTTCGGCAAAGCGGCAGCCTGCCGGCGGATTCTTCAGATTCGGCGGCACCCCGGGAATGGCTGCCAGCTTGACATCCCGCAGGCCGCTCTCAGGCACGATGATGGAGCCCATGAGGCCCTTCGAATACGGGTGCAGCGGGTCGAACACGGCTTCTTTGGCGCTGGCCTTTTCGACAATCTGCCCGGCGTACATGACCATGATATCGTTGGTGACGTTGTACAGCAGGGGCAGCTCGTGCGTGATGAAGATCATCGATTTGATGAAGCCGGTCTCCATCAGGCTTCGCAGCATCTTGATGACCATCTTCTGCGACGTGACATCCAGCGCGGAGGATGGCTCATCAGCGATGAGCACCTTGGGCCGCAGGATGACCGACACCGCAATGACCGTCCGCTGCTTCATGCCGCCCGACAGCTCGACGGGATACTTCTGCAGCACCTCGGCGGGCAATCCCAGGGTCTCGAAGCTGGCCCGCGCCAGGTCGTAGATGAACTTTTTGTTCTCGGTCGGGTCGTGCGCGAGAACCACATCCTCGATGAAGTTGATGATCCGGCGCGTGGGGTTCAGCGCGTTCATCGCGGCCTGCGGGATATAGGCAATCTCCGTCCCCAGGATCGATTTGCGCACATCATCCGGCTTCATGCCGGTGATATTGCGGCCATCGATGATGATCTCGCCGCTCGTATAGTGCAGCGGCGGGAAGTAATAACCCATCAGGCTGAGGGCCAGCGTCGACTTGCCGCAGCCGGATTCGCCGGCGATGCCCAGTGACTTCCCCTCCTCGACCTGGAGGGACACGTGGTCCACCGCGTAGACATCCTCCCGAAAGCGGGTGATGTACTTCGTCGTCAGGCCCTTGACATCGAGCACGACTTTTCCCATGGCAGCACCTAGTCCCTCAACGCCGGATTGAACACCTGGTCGAGGCCGGTATTCATCAAGTTCATGGAGAACGTAATCAGGGCAATCGTCACCAGCACGGGCAGATAGGCCCACCACTTTTCGAGGATATGGGCCTGGTAGATCATGGCCCAGTTCATCATCAGTCCCAGGGTCGGGACCTCCGTAGTGCGCGGTCCCAGGCCCAGGATGGCGAGACCGGCCTCCTGCAGGATGCCTGAGGAAATCTGCAGGATAAACGCCATCACGACGTATGAAGCGACGTAGGGCAGGATGTCGGCCAGGATGATATGCGGAATCGAATGCCCGGATAGCTTGGACAGGTTGACATGATCGCGATTGCGCAGCGAAATCACCTGGGCGCGCACGGACCGGGCCGTCCAGGGCCAGGCGGTCAAGCCAATGACGGTTGCGATGGTGAAGGCGCCGCGCTTATCCTGTCCGATGCTGAAGGAAATGAGGATCAGCAGTACGAACGTGGGGATGACGGTGAACAGATTGGTGATGAACATGGTGAGGTCGTCCACCAGCCCGCCGATGTAGCCCGCAGCGAGCCCCAACGTCAGCCCGATCAGGGTGGCGATGATGCCTGCCACGAAGCCAATCTGCAGCGAAACGCCCGTGGCTCGTACCAGGGCCGTCAGAACATCCCGGCCAAAGTTGTCCGTGCCTAGCGGCAGAACCCGCACATTCGCAACCTCACGGACGTTCACATACTCGGTCTGCTTCACGATACGGCTTTCCTGCAGCGCACCCGTGTCAGCCGCCTTCGTCGCGATAATCGCACCTTCGGTGGAGAGCACCCCTTGAATCGAGGCGTTGAGCCGCTGGTAGGACCGCGATTTGGCGAGCGTCATGCCCTTGACCTGCACTTGCGGGTCGTAGCGGCTGGCCCACTGGCCGAGGAGCAGCTCCGTATCCGCGATGTCGATTTCGCTTTCGGGCAGTCCGGCTGCCACCAGCCACTCCTTCATCGCCACCCGGTTCTCCTGGCTCAGCTTGTTGGCGACCCGCCTGGCCGCCGCGTCATCCAGGTTCAGCGTGTACGTCGTGGGCGCGTTGATGCTGTCGTACGCGCTCACGTAGATGCCGGGCGGAAAGAAGGTGCCCTGGGCGATGATTTGCAGCGGCGGATCGGGGATGACCAGCGGATAGAGGATGACGATCAGCAGGATCACCATGAAGATGACGAATCCCGTCATGAACTTACCGGAACGCGAGATTTGTCGAAGCGTATGTTTCATAACGGCATCATTCCTTAGTCGGCCTGCGTCGCCTTGATGCGCGGATCGATAAAGCCATACAGAATCTCGATGGTGAATGTCGCCAGCAACACCATCACTGTGATGATCAGGGTGGCGAACGAAATCAGGGGGTAATCCTGGCCCATGACCGCGGCCAGGAGGGTGGTGCCCAGCCCCGGATAGCTGAAGACGATCTCGGCAATCAGTGCGCCGCCGACCATCGTGCCGATGGAGGTTGCCAGGCCTGTCACCTGGGGCAGCATGGCGTTCCGGAAGACGTAGCCGACGATCCGGCTGTCCTTGATGCCCATGAACCGGCTGTATTTCACGTAGTCGGCGTTCAGCTCGTAGATGGACATCGAACGCATACCGATGGCCTGGCCGCCGATCGCAATCAGGACGATGGACCAGAATGGCAGTTGATAATGCACGATCGCGGACCAGACGAACTTCCAGCTTGCGCTGGGAATCATGTCAAAGCCGTAGCCGCCGGAGGTGGGGAACCATTTGAGGCGCACGCCGAACACAACCATCAGGATGATCGCCATGCCGAACGCCGGGAAATTGCTGACAAAGATGGCGACGGGCATGAGGACTTTATCGAAGCCCCCCTTGGTGTAGGCCGCCAGCGCGCCCAGCGTGTTGCCGATAATCCAGCCGACGATAATCGCCGGGAATTGCAGCGCGATCGTCCACCAGATGGACGAGCTCAGTACATCGGTAACCATCCGGGGATACTGGCTGAACGAGAAACCGAAATCGCCCTGCAGCACATTTCTGACATAGACCACGAACTGCTCCAGCATGGGCTTGTTGGTAGCGAACAGCTCGGTGTATTGCTGGTAGATTCTCTGTGCGCCGATGGCATTGCTCATGCCCTGGGCCTGTCTTGCGACGATGGCCGCGACGGGGTCGCCGGGCATCAGGCGCGGCAGGATGAAGTTCAGCAAGAAGGCAAACACAAAGGTGATGGCCAACCAGCCCAATTTGTTAAGGAAATACTTGCGATAACCTTTCAAGCCAGCACCTCCCGATTTGACTACACAGGGGCGAGCCTTGCACCCACCCCTGTGTAGCACCTGTCAAAGCCGGTAGGGGCGGGCCTTGTGTCCGCCCCTGGCTTGCACCTGCCGGAACAGGTAGGGACGGGCCTTGTGCCCGTCCCTACGATGGTTATGTTCCTATTCGACGAGGGTGAGATTGTAGAGGCCCGCGATGCTCCAGCCGTCGGTCAGGTCCAGTGGCGGGACGGGCGGGTTGGTGCCATCGCCCTCATGGGGGAAGCCGGTCCACACGCTCTCGTTCACGGTGTGGAACGACTGCGGGCGGTACATGAGCGTGAAGGACGGCACTTCGGTCAGATAGATCTGCACCAGCTCCGTGTAGATCTCCTTCAGTTTGGCTTCGTCGGTCTCGGCGGGGATCGCCTTGATCAGTTCATCGACGCGCGGGTTCGAGTACTGGCCCCAGTTGCCGCTCCAGTTGCTCGGCAGGCCGATCCACTCGGAGCTGAGCAGGTTGCGGATGCGGCCCCACGGCTGCGTCGGGCCTGCGCCGGCGGACCACATCATGAAGATGTCGTAGCCTTCGGGCAGCGGCGCATCAGACTTCGTCACGACGGTCTGGTAGACGCCCCATTCGGGGTAGTTGGTCGTGATGTCGATGCCGATCTTCTTGCCGGCGGCCGCCACCACTTCGATGGCCGCCTGCCAGTCGGACCAGCCGTTCGGGCAGGTCGCGATGTAGGATAGCTTCTGGCCGTTGTACTCGCGCCACCCGTCGCCGTCGGTGTCCACGACACCCGCGTCGTCAAGCAGCTTGATCGCGCCCTCGACGTCGTTGCCGGCCCACTGCAGGTCCTTGACAGCCTCCTGGTCATACAGGGCCTGCTCGCCGGGGGTCGGGTTCATGAGCGAGCGCGGGACCTGGTCGAACGTCGCGGACTGGTTGGTCATCGCGTTCGCGATGATGGTCGGGTAGTCTACCGCGATGGCGATCGCCTTGCGAATAGCGACCTGGTCTAGACCGGGCGAATTCAGGTTGTAGAAGGCAGTCGGGAGGCTCGCGCCGATGCCGTAGGGCGGCTCAGGCAGGTAAGTGGAGACGGGCAGGCCGTAGCTCTCCCACAGGACCTGCACGTTGGAGTTGAACTGCTGGCTGACGTCCACCTCGCCCTGCGCCAGGGCGACCGAGCCGGCAGCGTTGTCCTTGAAGATCGCGTGCGCCAGATACTTCGGTGCGGGCAGCTTGCCCCACATGCTGGCATCCTGGCCCCAATACTCATCGTTGCGCACCAGGACGACCTTCGTATCGTCGGCGAAGAACTTGCCGTACGGGCCGGAATAGACGACATCCTCCGCGGGGTCCGCCAGGAACGCAGCCGAATCCTCGCCCACACGCGCTTCCAGCGTCTGCGTCCAGGCCTTCTGCATGACGTAGTTGCTGCTCACATAGGCATTGACCTGCAGCGGGTTGAGCGCCTTGCCATCGTCGCCGAGCTTGGCCTTGATGACGACTGTCTGGGCGTCGGGGGCTTCGATGGTCTCGATGTAATCCTGGTTGCCAGCCGCAGTCGGCGTAGCGTACTTGACATGCGTGGCCCAGGTGTAGGCAACATCCTCCGCGGTCACCGGCGTGCCGTCGCTCCACTTGGCGGCGGGTTTGATCTTGAAGGTGATCTGGGTCATCCCTTCATCCCAGACGAAGTCGCCGTCTGCCAGCAGCGGATACTGCTTGCCGTCCAGCATATTGTACAGGTAGGGGGTTTCAAACATCGGCACACGGGCATTGTCGCCCTGTGCGATGGCCATCGCGTTGTTACAGCTCGAGGAATACGGGTTCCAGCAGGCAACCGGATTCCATTGCTGACCGTTGAAATAGAGGGTCTCCTGGCGAGGCAGGGTGTTGGCATCGACGGGGGCCGCCGGTTCAGGGGTCGCCGTGACAACCACCTCGACCTCGACCTCTTTCTCGACGACCTGGGTGACGGGGACTTCAACCTTCTGCTCGACCACTTGCGTAACGACTTGCGGGGCCGACGGGGCTGCCGGCACAGTGCAGGCGCTGAGCAAGAAGCTGAGAATTAGCAGCAGGCTGGCGAGGACAAACAACTTCTTAGGCATTGTAGAATTCTCCTCTTCATCGAGTGTCTGTGCGCCGGTCAGCTGACCGGACACCGTGTGACGCGAATTCACTGGGAATCTCGAGACTGTCGCCTCCTTTCAGAGAACGGGAATGGCTGGCGGCTGTCCAAGGGGACCGGTGCCTGAACCGGCAACGATCCAAGGCTCCGTCGTCATTCTCCACACATGCGAGGGTACTCAAGTCTGCATGAGGCTTGTGAACTTAAGGTTCATTATAGTCACGATGCGAGCAAGTGTCAATAAGTTCAAGTGGAACCAAAATGGCGAGTCCGCCTGATCATTCGAGTAGTAGCTGCACAGAGCAGCCTCAATGCGCCGTGCAGCCGCCGGCGGCATCTACATGTAGTTGGCTTTTCACCCCGCGCGCGGTATACTGAGGTTATGGAAAGCGAATCACATCCCTATCCCGAAACGCGCCGCGGGAACTCAGGCTGTCGTTATGTCTTAATCGGTCTCTTGACTGTATTCTTTGCTGCGCTGATCTTCGTGCTCGGTCTGCTGACGGGCGGCGGCGCGTCCGTCGTTGACCGGGTGATGACCCTATTGGGCCGCGCGCCGGCGGCCACGCCCGCGCCTGTCATCATCTCAGGCGATGCCATCATCCAGCAGATTCGCCAGGTCAGCCGCCTGGAGACTACCATCTACTCCGTCGAGCGGGTCATCGAGGTCAAGC
>DAOUGK010000570.1:0-10865 GCA_034429055.1 Anaerolineae bacterium
GCCGGTTATTGGCAGCGTAACATTCATGTGCTAGGATAGGGCCGGTAGTATGCAGTTGTCGTTCCAACCATCCACAGGAGGCACATGATGGCAAGCTTGATGAGCGTTGAGGGCATCGGCAAGGTTTACACTGCCAAACTGGCAGATGCAGGCCTCAAGACGACGGATGCGTTGCTGGCCGCGGGCGCGACACCCAAGGAGCGCGCCGCACTGACAGAGAAGACCGGCATCGACGGAGACCTGATCCTGCGCTGGGTCAACCTGGTCGACCTGTTCCGCATCCGGGGCATCGGCGAGGAATATTCCGACCTGCTCGAAGCCGCGGGCGTGGACACCGTCCCCGAGCTCGCGCGGCGCAACCCGGCCAACCTCTACGCGAAGATGGTGGAAGTCAACCAGGAGGAGCGCAAGGTGCGCCGCCTGCCGACCGAAGCCCAGGTCGCCGACTGGATCGACCAGGCCAAGAAGCTCGACCGCAAGATCAGCTATTGAGCAGGCGCCGCCGCTCTACCGGCTCCCCACTACCAGAGCTGGGTCTACGACAGCTAGACGCGGAACCGGCAACACACTTTCAGGAGGACCACCGTGATGAAATCCGGACATCTGCGGCGGCTTGCCACACTCTGCCTGCTGGCGTCCGTGCTGACCGCATGTATCGCGGCCCCGATGACGCCCGCGCCCTCAGCGCCCACGACCGAGCCTGCGCTGCCGGCACAGGCAACCGCCGAACCTGCGACACCCGTCCCGGCCGCGCCTGAAGCCGAACCTACCGCCAGCAGTCCGGCTGCGGGCAGCCTCGCGGGCACGTTCTGGACCCTGGCGCTGTACCCTGATGCGACCGGCCAGATAGTGAGTGTCCTCCCCGACTCGCGCGCCAACATCGAGTTCAGCGGCGGACAGGTCACGGGCAATGCCACCTGCAACCTCTATAACGGAACCTACCAACAGGTTGACGACAGCCTGACCATCGCGCTCGGTGCGCGCACCGCGATGGCCTGTGCAGACCCGCTCATGGCGCAGGAAGATGCTTATCTGGCTGCGCTGGCGCAGGCTGCCAGCCAGCGCACGACCGGCAATAAGCTCGACATCCTGAACGCCGAGGGCGCGGTCATCCTCTCATTCATCACCGAGGCGCCCCCGGCACTGACCGAGGCCGCGCCCGCACCCGCCGAGACCACCGTCGGCTTGACCGGCACAGAGTGGCAGGTCATCGAGTACAACACCGGCCGCGACGGCCTGGTGTCCGTCATGGCAGGCACGACCATCACCGTGACCTTCGGGGCCGATGGTCATATGGGCGGCACGGCCGGCTGCAATGGCTTCGGCGCGCCCTACACGCTCGACGGCGCCAAGCTGACCATCGACTCGATCTTCTCCACGATGATGTTCTGCACGGAACCGGAAGGCATCCTCGACCAGGAGGCGGACTTCCTGGCCGCGCTGGCGAGGACGGCCGCCTATGCCATCGAAGATGACCGGCTGACGCTGACCGCGGCGGACAGCAGCCCGGTACTGACCGCAGTTGGGGCGGCTGCCGAGGCTACACCGACCACAGAGACGGCGCCTGTGCCAGCCGCAACTGAGGCGGTTGCTGAAGCGCCAGCCGAAGCGCCGGCCGAGCCGCCGGTCGCACCTGCACCGGTGACCGTGCCGACGGACGCGGCGCTGCTCGGCCAGGTCTGGCAGTGGCAGGAAACGACGTTGGCGGACGGCTCGGTCGTGAAGGTGGGCGCGCCGCAGCGCTACACCGTCGAGTTCATGGACGACGGCATCGTGGTCGGCCAGGCCGACTGCAACCGCGCCGGCGGCGTCTATACGGCGGCAGACGGCACGCTTAAGATCAAGGTCGGCGTGCTCACCCGCGCGGCGTGTCCGCCCGGCTCGCTCTCGACGCAGTTCGTCCAGGCGCTGAACAGTGCGGCGACCTACCAGTTCGACGGCGACAACCTGCTGATCAACCTGCAGGATGGCGCAGGCGTAATGCTCTTCGTCGGCGCGCAGTAGATCGCGCCAACCGGCAACGGATGCGCATAGAAACGGATAAACGGATCGGCGACCTTGCTCGTCCGTTTATCCGTTTTTTCTTGCAGGCCGCAACCTGCTCGCCTGTGCTGCGTATTGACTGGCAGGCACCCATCCGCTATCTGTCTCGCCCGCCCGGCGGGCTTCTGCGCGTCCGCACAGGAGAACCATGCCCGACTCTCACATCGTCGTCACCAACCTGACCAAGACGTACCGCGTCCCGCAGCGGGACGAAGGACTGCGGGCCGCGCTGCGCAGCCTCGCCAGCCGCAAGTATCTCGACGTGGAGGCCGTCCGCGACATCAGCTTCACCGTCCAGCCGGGCGAGGTGGTCGGCTTCATCGGGCCGAACGGGGCAGGCAAAACCACTACGCTCAAGATGCTGGCGGGCCTGCTGCACCCGACCGCGGGCACCGCGACCGTTGCCGGCTTTACGCCCTGGGAGCGCAAGCCCGGCTACCTCCGCCGCATCAGCATGGTCCTGGGCAACAAGAGCCAGATGCTGTGGGACATCCCGCCGCTCGACACCTTCCGGGTGATTGCCGAAATCTACTCCGTACCGCCCGCAGAGTACCGGCAGACGCTCGACGAACTGATCACCCTGCTCGAAATGCGCGAACTGCTCACCAAGCCCGTCCGCAACTTCTCCCTGGGCGAGCGGATGAAGTGCGAGCTGGTGGCCGGGCTGCTCTACCGGCCCGATGTGCTCTTCCTGGATGAGCCGACGCTCGGACTCGATGTGTCCATGCAGGCGCGACTCCGCCGCTTCGTGGCGGAGTACAACCGGCGCTCCGGCGCCACCGTCATCCTCACCAGCCACTACATGGCGGATGTCGAGGCCCTCTGCCCGCGCGTCATCGTCATCCACCAGGGCAAGCTGCTGTACGACGGCGGGTTGAGCGAGATGGCCCTGAAGCTGGCCCCGTTCAAGCTGGTCCGCGTGACGCTCGACCAGGGCCGCAACAGTGACGGTTTGCTGGCCGAGCTGCCCGCGGGCGCCGAGGTCATGGAGCACGAGAACGGACAACTGGTGCTGCGGGTGCGGCGGGCGGAAGCGCCGGGCCTCACCGCGCACCTGCTGCAGACGCTGCCCGTCACCGACCTGACCGTCGAGGACCCGCCCCTGGAAGCCGTGATCGACCAGGTGTACCAGGAAGGGGTGGTGTGAGTGGACGAATTACGAATTAGGAATGAGGGATTACGAATCATGGAGGGTGCAGGCATCCTGAGCGGGTGCACGGCTCATCACTGTCTGCGCGCTGCGTTCAGTCGAAGGATCTGACATGAATCATCGCGGCGGACTCGCACTTGTGCGCAGCACGTGGGCCTCGTGGCTGCAATACCGCAGCTTCTTCTTCCTGCTGGCGTTCGGCTGGATGATCCCGCCGCTCATCTACCTGTTCGTCTGGTCGGCGGCCGCGGGCAGCGGCGAGGTGGGCGGGCTGACGCGCGGCGGGTTCGTGGGCTATTACCTCGTGCTGATCCTGGTCAACCAGATGACCTACTCGCAGACCAACTGGACCGTGGGCGACGTGATTCGCTCCGGCGGCATCACGACCTGGCTGCTGCGGCCCATGCCCGCGCTCTATCACGTGCTGTCGTCGGAGCTGGCGGGCAAGGTGGTCTATATGGCATTCGTCGTGCCGGTTGCGGCGATCCTGGCGATCGTACTCCGGCCTGAGCTGCATCCGAGACCCGGCGGAGTACCTCTGGCCTTGCTGGCGCTGGTGCTGGCGTGGGCGCTGCGGTTCTTCTGGGGCTTCTGGATCGCGCTGCTGGCCTTCTGGGTCACACAGGCCAGCGCGCTGCTGGCGATACAGGACTCGCTCGTGTTTCTGCTGGCCGGAGTCGTCGCGCCCGTCCCGCTCCTCCCGCCTGCCCTGCAGGTTGCGGCCCGCTACCTGCCGTTCCGCTACATGGTCGGCTTCCCGGTCGAGATCGTGACGGGGCAGCTCGCGCCGGATGCGATCGTGTTCGGCTTTGCGGTTCAGGTCGCGTGGCTGGCGCTGGCGCTCATCCTGGCGCGCGTTGTCTGGGCAACCGGTGTCAAGCGTTACTCTGCGATTGGGGGGTGATGTGCGCTATCTGCGGCTCGTCGGTTACTTCATCCGCGCTTCTGCCCAGCAGGAGCTGGCCTATCGCGCCAACTTCTTCATCAGCCTGCTCTACTCGCTGCAGAACCTCGTAGTGGGCGTGCTCGGCATCGTCGTGCTCTTCGGCCAGGTGGAAACGGTCAACGGGTGGGACTTCGCATCCATGCTCGCGCTGCTGGCGGTGTACCTCCTGCTGACTGCGCTGCGCAACCTGTTCATCAGCCCCAGCCTGGATGCGCTGGCCGGGATGGACGGCGAAGTGTGGAGCGGCCGGCTGGACTTCACCATCCTGCGGCCCATCGACACGCAGTTCCTCGCGTCCACGCGCAACTGGCGGCTCTTCAGCCTGACGGACCTCGTGCTGGCGCTCGGCGTGCTGGCCGTCGCGCTGGCGCAGAACTCAGCGGCAGTGACGCCTGCGCGACTGGCCGCGTTCGCCCTTGCGCTGGCTGCCGGGATGGCGGTGCTCTACGCAGTGCTGCTGGCCTTCGCCGGCCTCGTCTTCTGGAGCCCCGGCTTCCTCTTCACGTGGCTGTTCGACGGCATCTTCCAGATGGCGCGCTACCCGGTCGGCATCTACCCCGGCTGGCTGCGCATGGTGCTCACCTGGGTCGTGCCGGTCGGGCTGATGACCACCGTCCCCGCACAGGCGCTCTCCGGCGACCTCACACCCGCTGTGCTCGCGGCGAGCGTCGCCGTCGCCGCATTGCTGGTCGTGGCCGCATCGGTGCTGTTCCACGCCGGTCTGCGCCGGTACGCCAGCGCGTCGAGTTGACAACGAACAGTGAAGGGGGCGCAGGGCCATCGCGAATACGCGAATACACCGTCGGGCACGGGCATTCGCGTATCGGGTCAGGTCATAAGGGGACGCGCAGCCATCGCGAATACGCGAATGGTGGCACGAATAAGCGAATACACCGTCGGGCACGGCATTCGCGTATTCGCGTGGTCATTCGCGTATTCGCGATGGCCGCGTCCCCTATTCCATAAACTTCCCGTCCCGCCGATACCCTGTGCTATAATCCCACTGCTTTTCATCACTGTCTCATTGCGGAGGCAAGCCATGTCCCCTCTTCTCAAGGATGCCACGGACAACGACCTCACATACCGCATCATCGGTGCGGCAATGACCGTTCACAACACGATCGGGCCAGGATACGAAAGAAGAAGTATACGAACGAGCGCTGCAACTCGAGCTATCGAAGCTAGAGATCGAGGCGCAACGGCAGCATCGCGTGGATGTCCTCTATGATGGGCAGCCCGTAGCGCTGATGTTCCTCGACCTGTTCGTGTGCGGCACGGTCGTGGTTGAAGTCAAGGCTTTCTCGCAGCAGCTTGGCGGCGACGAGATCGCGCAGGTGATAAATTACCTGAACGCCTCGCAGGCCGCCGTAGGACTCCTGTTCAACTTCGGGCGCCGCAAGCTCGAATGGCGTCGTGTTCTCCCGCCGGCCCGTCCCCGGCCGGTCGAACGCCTCGGCCGCGACAACGTGAAGCGCCGAACATAGCCCGTAGGTGAAAACGCGGCCATCGCGAATAACCGAATCCGGCACGAATAAGCGAATTGTCGTGCCCGGCAGCGCATTCGTTTATTCGCGCCCAGCGCCGCAGCGCCATTCGCGTATTCGCGATGGCCGCGTCCCCCATTCCGGACCACGTTGACGTGCACGGCCATCGCGAATACGCGAATCCCACAACGAATACGCGAATGACCCGCGCGGGGCCGCCATTCGCGTATTCGCGATGGCCGCGTCCCCCACAACACCCGTCACTCTCCCCACCACGTCTCCCCCTCCGCGAGCAGCGGGATGACCGCGTCCGCGTTCAGCCGCAGGCCCAGGCCCGGCGCATCCGGCACGGTGATGTGCCCGTCCGCGACGAGCGGCTTGCCGTCGCACGCCACCAGGTCCTCGAACCACGGCCACGCATAGCCCGCGCGCTCCATCATGCGGAAGTCGCGCATCGTCATGGCCGCATGTGCGCTCGCGACGATGCCCACGATGCTGGACGCATTGTGTGCGCAGGTCGGGATATAGTGCAGCTCGGCCAGGTCCGCGATGCGCTTGGATTCGAGCAGCCCGCCCGCCTTGGGGATGTCGATGTGGGCGATGTGCAGTCCGCCCGCCTCGATGAAGGGCCGGAACTCGTGGCGGGTGTAGAGGTTCTCGCCCGTCAGGATGGGCACTTCGGACGCGCGCGCCAGCTCCACCCACGCGGGTGAGAACTGCGGCGGCAGCGGGTCCTCCAGCCAGATGGGATGGTACGCCGCGATGCGCCGCGCCAGCGTGAGGGCGTCGGGCAGGTCCAGCGCCCAGTGGCAGTGGACTGCGATGTCGAAGTCCTCGCCCAGGCTGCGGCGCAGGTTCTGCAGGCCGCGCTCCGTGCGTGCGAGGTCCTGCGTCGTGAGGTGGCGGCTCATGCGCTCGTGCCCGACCTCCCGGTAGTCCGGGTCATAGCGCGCGCCGAGGCTCTCCACATCCACGGTCTTGACCGCAGTCCAGCCCTCCGCCTTGATCTCGTCCGCCCACGCCTGCACGGAGCCGGCGTCGAGGATGTCTGCGGGCATCCCCGTCCGGTACAGGCGCACGCGCTCGCGGAACTGGCCGCCCAGCAGCCGGTAGACCGGCAGCCCGGCGAGCTTGCCGGCCAGGTCCCACAGGGCAATCTCGATGCCGCTCATGGCCGTCACGACCAGTCCGCTCAGCGCGTTGCCGCCCGCCCACTGGTGGCCCATCTTCGTGTAGAGCCGATCCACGTCGCGCGGATCCTGGCCGACGAGCAGCGGCTTGAGGTAGTGGTTGATGACCGGGCGCAGGCCCCAGCCCCAGTACGCCTCGCCCAGCCCCCACACACCCAGGTTCGTGTCCACGCGCACGAGGTTCCACGGCGGAATGTCGGGCCGGTGCAGGGTCATGGTGCGGATGTCGGTGATGACAGGAGATGCCTTCGGCATGGGTCACCTCTTGGAGTCAGTCTTGGACAGCGAAATACCGCTGCATCATAACACACCCTCAAATACTACCCATTCGGGTACTATACACCTCCGGCGTGGGCCGGATATACTCTCAACGGTTCGTTGGGGCGACCGGTTCGCACGGCAACCCGCACTTCGTAATTCTCAATTCGCAATTCGTAACTCAACCGAAAGGGCTTTTCCATGTCCAAGACAGTCGCTGACGTGATGGAACTCGCCAAACAGGTTCAGATGGTCGACCTGCGCTTTACCGACTTGCCCGGCGTCTGGCAGCATTTCACGATTCCTGCGCATGTCCTCTCCGAAGACACCTTCGAGGACGGCGTGCCGTTCGACGGCTCGTCCATCCGCGGCTTCAAGGAGATTCACGAGTCGGACATGCTCCTGCTGCTGGACCCGACGACGGCGTTCATCGATCCCATCTACCAGGTGCCGACGCTCGTCATCATCGGGGACGTCTACGACCCCATCACCCGCGAGCCGTACAGCCGCGACCCGCGCTACATCGCGCGCCGCGCTGAAACCTACCTGAAGCAGACCGGCATCGGCGACACAGTCTTCATCGGGCCGGAGGCGGAGTTCTTCATCTTCGGTGACGTGCGCTACGCCAGCAACACCAACGAGGCGTATTATCACATCGACAGCCGCGAGGGCTGGTGGAACAGCGGCAAGGACATCGGCCCCAACTTCGGTGGGCAGATTGCGGCCAAGCGCGGCTACTTCCCCACCCCGCCGGTGGACACCCTCCAGGACGTGCGCAGCCGGATCGTGCTCGCCATCGAGAGTGCGGGCATCCCGGTCGAAATCCATCATCACGAAGTCGCATCCGCCGGACAGGGCGAAATCGGTATGCGCTTCGACACGCTCCTGCGCATGGCCGACAACGTGATGATCTACAAATACATGGTCAAGAACGTCGCGCGGCAGAACGGGCTGACGGCCACCTTCATGCCCAAGCCGCTGTTCGGGGATAACGGCAGCGGGATGCACTGCCACCAGAGCATCTGGAAGGGCGGCAAGAACGCGTTCTACGATGAGACGGGCTACGCGCAGCTCTCGGACACGGCCAAGTTCTACATCGGCGGCCTGCTGAAGCACGCGCCCGCGCTGCTGGCGCTGGTCGCGCCGACGACCAACTCGTATCGCCGCCTCGTGCCCGGGTTCGAGGCGCCCGTCAACCTGGCCTATTCGCAGCGCAACCGGTCGGCCATCTGCCGCATCCCGGTCGGGTCCAAGAGCGCCAAGTCGAAGCGCGTGGAGTTCCGTGCGCCCGACCCGTCGTGCAACCCCTATCTGGCCTTCGCCGCGCTGCTGATGGCCGGGCTGGACGGCATCCAGAACCGCATCGACCCGGGCGAGCCGATGGACAAGGACCTGTACGGCCTGCCGCCGGAGGAAGCCAAGCTCATCAAGCAGGTGCCGGGCTCGCTGGATGCGGTCCTGAAGGCGCTCGAAGAGGACCACGAGTTCCTGCTCAAGGGCGACGTCTTCACGACGGACATGCTCAAGACGTACATCGCCTACAAGCGCGAGACCGAGGTCGACCCGATCCGGATGCGCCCGCACCCGCACGAGTTCACGCTGTATTTCGACGCATAACATCAGCAGAGCAACCCGCCCAGAAAACCCGGTTTCGTGTGAAGCTTTGCTTCACCTCTGAAACCGGGGTTTTTGTTTCCCCTGATTGTGGGCTGATTTGCTGACAGAATCCCCGTTTGCGAGTAGAATGCGCCGCAGCATCAGTCGAAAACGGGAGAGGGACATGAGTGACTATATTCTGCGCGTGATGGCGAAGGACGCCGGGGTGCGCGCGCTGGCATGTGTGACGACGGAGCTGGCGCAGGAGGCCGCGCGGCGCCATGCCGCCTACCCGATTGCGGCAGCCGCACTGGCGCACGGCCTGACGGCCGGTGTGTTATTGGGCGCGCTGCTCAAGGTGCAGGAGCGCATCGCGCTCAAGGTCGAGGGCGGCGGCCGGCTGCGCAAGCTGGTCGTCGAGGCGGACGCCTATGGCCGGGCGCGCGGCTACGTGGCCGTGCCCGATGCGGCGTCGGGCGACGACCTGGGCGCAGAGGCGGTCGGTGAGGCGCTGGGCCACGAGGGCATCCTGACCGTCGTGAAGGACATGCGGCTCAAGGACCTCTACCGCAGCGTCGTCCCGCTCGACACCGGGCAGCTTGCCCCGGAACTGGAGAACTACCTCAACACCTCCGAGCAGGTCCCGTCGCTGGTCAGAATCGGCGTCCGCATGGACGAAGACGGCAGCATTGCGTCAGCCGGCGGGCTGCTCATCCAGGCGTTGCCCGGCCGCGGCCGCGAGGCCGTCGAGCAGCTTGCCGTCAGCCTGGCCGATCTGCCGCCGCTGGAGACGCTCCTGGCGGACGACTTCGGCCCGCACGAGCTGATGGACCGCGTCTTCGGCCCCGTGCAGTACGAGGTCCTGGAGGAACGGCCCGTCCAGTTCCACTGCACGTGCAGCTGGGAGCGCTCGCGGCAGGCGCTCAAGATGCTCGAGGCGGAGGACCTGCTCGCGCTGCTGGCCGAGGGGGAAGCGATCGTGGACTGCCACTTCTGCTACGAGCGCTACCACTTCAGCGCGGAAGACCTCGAAGGCATCCTGCGCGAGCGGGAGACCGTCGAGTAACAGGATTGTAGGACGGGTTGACAACCCGTCCTACTGATTTTTGTACCCAAATGGGTACTGGCGCACGCCATCCCGCTCTGCTATCCTGCCGCATGTGACTGGCGGGCCGCGCCCGAACGGCGCGACGCAGCACATGCACGAAAGGAGCAGACCGATGGATAGCATCAACGCAGGCGACACCGCCTGGATCCTCGTCGCCACGGGGCTGGTGACCCTCATGACTCCGGCGCTGGCCTTCTTCTACGGCGGCATGGTCCGCCGGAAGAACGTCCTCTCCACGCTCAACCTCAGCTTCGTCATGATGGGCCTGATCGGCCTGCAGTGGGTCTTGGTCGGCTACACGCTCGCGTTCGGGACTTCGCTCGGCGGGATCATCGGCGGGCTCAACTTTGCCGGGCTGACGGGCGTCGGTGCGGAGCCGAACGCCGAGTACGCTGCAACCATCCCGCACATGGCCTTCGCCGCCTTCCAAATGACGTTCGCCGTCATCACCCCGGCGCTCATCACCGGCGCGTTCGTCGAGCGCGTGCGCTTCAAGGCTTTCCTGCTCTTCAGCCTGTTGTGGGCCACCTTCGTCTACGACCCGGTGGCACACTGGGTCTGGGGCGTCGGCGGGCTGCTGCGCCAGCTTGGCGCGCTGGACTTCGCCGGCGGGACGGTCGTACACATCACCGCAGGCTTCTCGGCGCTGGCCTTTGCGCTGGTCATCCGCAAGCGTGCGGGCTATGGCAACGGGACGATGGAGCCGCACAACATCCCCTTCAGCATCCTGGGTGCAGGGCTGCTGTGGTTCGGCTGGTTCGGTTTCAACGGCGGGAGTGCGCTGGCTGCCAACGGCCTGGCGGTCACCGCCGTGGTCAACACCAACACCGCTGCCGCCGCCGCAGGACTCGTCTGGATGCTCCTGAGCTGGCGCGACCATAAGCCGAGCATCCTCGGCATCGTCACCGGCGCAGTCGTCGGGCTGGTCGCCATCACACCCGCTGCCGGCTTTGTCACCCCGCTCGCCTCGATCGTCATCGGCGGGCTGGCGGCCCCCATCAGCTACTACGCCATCAAGTTCCGCCAGAAGCGCCACCTGGACGAATCGCTCGATGTCTGGGCGTGTCACGGCATGGGCGGCGCGTGGGGC
>DAOUGK010000571.1:0-14170 GCA_034429055.1 Anaerolineae bacterium
CAGGTCCGCACGATCCGCCAACACAGGCGCCAGCACGACAGGCAGTTCACCGGGCAGGAAGCTGAAATCGCCATCGAGAAACGCCACGACCTCGCTTCCCAGTTCGAGGGCAGCCCGGAATCCCGCGGCGCAGGCATAACCGTAACCCCGGCGCGACTCATCTACGACCAACGCGCCCGCAACTGCGGCCTCGGCAGCCGTGGCATCGGCCGAGCCGTTGTCGACGACACTCACCCGGGCGTCGACGACGCGTGTCACCTCCTCGGCCAACAGGCGGATGTTGCCCGCTTCGTTCAGGGCGGGGATCACCACCGCGCAGGTGCTCGTTCGTGACGGGAGATCGGGCATGCGCTATTTCTCGCTGCGTCGGAGCTCATAGGTGGCCGCAAATTGCGCGAAGAAGGCGCGCGTATGTGGCGCGACATCCGGCGCGGACTCCGCGAGCTCGCGCGCGAGCCGCGCCAGGTCGGCGGCTTCGTCGATGTCATACCACCGCGGCAGCAGCGCGACGCGCAGTCCTTCCTGGGCAGCCAGAGCCAGGGTATCAGCCAGCACGGTCGGGGTGCTCATCCGCACTTCGCGCAACAGCCGCGGCACGGGCTGCCTGACGCCGATCAGATAGTAACCGCCGTCGTCGCTCGGCCCCAGGACAACCTCCGCGCCGTCGCGCAGCGCGGCAAACGCCTGCACCAGGTAGGCCGGCGGCAGAGTTGGGCCGTCGCTGTTCATGATAACGGCTCGTGCGTAGCCCCTGCGCAGACAGCCTGCCAACGCGTTGTCGAGCCGCTCGCCCAACCCCACGCCTTCCTGCGACACCAGCCCGAAGTCCGGCGCCAACGCTCTGAAGTAGGCCTGTGCCTCTGCCGGCAGATACGCCACCAGATGATCTACCCCCGGAATGCGGCGAACGAGATCGAGCGTATCTGCCAGGAAGCTCTCGTATAGCGCGGCAGCCGCGGCCGCGGACAGCGGCGGGGTGAGCCGCGTCTTGGTCTGGCCCGGCGTCGGCTGCTTGGCAATCACCAGGAGCGCATCGGAGCTGCTCACACCACCACCGTCGTGCAGACGTTGCTGCTGCGCATCAGGTCTTTGGCCGGTGCAGCACGCCAGTCAAGCTGGATTTCGTCCCCGCGCACCCAGGGGCAGTAATCGTCGTGGCTGTCCAGCCGGCCGTTCAGTGCGCGCCGCGAGGCGCAACCGCCGCGACAGCGACAATCCGACGCGCTGGGCGGCACAAGACGCGCAGCCTGAAACGCTGGAAGATCAAACACGCCTGTCTCCAGTTCTTCCAGGTCGGCGATAGTGGGCGGCGCGGCGCCATCGAGCGGCCAGTAAACACATGGAATCACCTGGCCGCGCGGGTTGAAACGGATGCTGCGGTGTCCGCAAGGTGAAATGACGTCCCCCAGCCCCATGGCCGCCCGTACCACCGGCTCGCTGCACGAGAGGACCATCCCCACGGCAAGCAGCCGGCGATAGCCCTCCCAGAACTCCCCATATGCCAGGCGGTAGGCGTCGGTCTTCACGGCCTGATACGCGTTCACCCGCAGGTTGGCCTGGTTGCGCCGCGCCAGCATCACCAGCTGATCCATCTGAGCGTAGTTGGTGCGCATCATGGTCGCCAGGATGGAAACCTCGACGCCCAGCTTGTGGCACCGTTCGATGGCGCGATGCGCCAGAGCCCAGTTGCCCGCGCCGCGAAGAGTATCCTGCTCGGCCTCTGTTGCAAAGTCGATCGAGACCTCGACGTCATGGAACGCCCGCAGCACGGCATCCGGCATCACAGTCAGGCTGTAGCCATTGGACGCGATGCTGAGCTTCACCCCGCGGCCGGCCAGATACTCGACGATGGCGTCGAACTCTGGATGCAAGGCGTTCTCACCGGTGCCCATGCCCAGTGCATCTACCGGAATGGCTTCGCAGAGCTGCCTGATCTGCGCCAGGCTGATGCGATTCACCTGAGCCGTGTCGCGGTAGCAGTGCGCACAGTTCAGGTTGCAGTCATTGGTCAGGCCGATGCCGACAGAGTAACCCATATGGTATCAGCGCCACCCTCGCAGTATGAAGTAGGTGATGGCAGCCAGGAATCGCCCCTCGCCAAGCTGCTGCTGTAACTCGCCGGTCCAGAGGACGTACTCATCCGGCGTGATAGCGCCGTCTCCGCGCGCCCGCTCCGCCGCCCGAAACAGGGAACCGGTCAGGGCTGCGGCCTCATCCCGGGCAATAGCGGTGACCGGAACGATGGTCACATCGCGCAGCCGGGCAGCCAGCACGTGACCCAGCAGACGGCGTCCACTCCAGTTGTCGCCGCTGTGATGATCGCAACGCCAGTGCAGCACACGCCGCGTCAGCTCACGGTTGGGGTGCGTCACGACGATCGTTTCCCAGTCCCAGTCCATCAGGACGACCCGGCCACCCGGCTTGACGACACGCGCCATCTCAACGACAACACCCACTGGATCTTCCACATGAAGAAGGAGCCGCGCGCCAAATGCGGCGTCGAATGTCTCATCCCTGGATGACAGCGCTTCACCGGCGCTCACCTCGAACCGAACGCCTGCCTGCGCTCCGGCCAGCTTTCGCGCGGTCGCGATCATGTCGGGCGCAACATCTACCCCCACCATCTCACCGCCGGGGAGCAGGCCCGGCGCCACCAGCCTGCAGAGGACGCCGCTGCCGCACCCAACCTCCAGCATCCGCTCGCCGGGCTGTGGAGCCAGCACATCGCGCAGCGCCAAGTTGACCTGAACCTGGTCGGGCCGGGTGGCACTCTCCTCCAGGAACGCGGCCATGCGGGCCGCGTCCTCCATACCGACTGTGGAAGGATTGGACCAGGGATCGTTGTGCGCCATCGTAAACCGCCCTCTTGCTTACAGGCTCCACAGCACGCCGCAACTGGCACAGGCAGGATGTGGGGCAACGCTCAACAGGCGCTCCCGAAACATGCCATAGGCGGTTTCGTTCCAGATGTCGGCAAACGGCCGCTCAAACAGGTTGCCGAGGATCAGGCTCTCATAGTTGGACGTTGAAAAAGGCGAGATGCAGCATGGCAAGCAGTTGCCATTGGCCGTGACGTAGGCGGTCGTCCAGGGGCGCATGCAGGCGCGCCACGGTGCATCTCCAGCCGACCGCTTTGCGGCCAGGCTGCCCCGCAGATCGCGGCCGCCGGACGCGTGGAAGGCGATGCCCAGTTGGGCGCTGAGCGCCTCACATTCTGCGACGATCGCCTCCTGCTGGCCCAGGGCCGAGTCGAAGATCGCCAGATCCTGCCGAGCCATCCCGTACTGCTGGCCGGCATCCTGTGCGAAGAAGACCATACGCTGCAAGTAGACCTCGGGGACACCCAGATCCGCCGCCATCCGCACCAGCTCGGGCAGCTCTGCGATGTTTTCGCGCGTTGCCACACACCAGATTGATATCTGCGGTGTCGATAGCCCCAAGCGAACTTTAGTCTGCACCAGGCCGCCAAGCCCAGCCACCACTTTATCCAGCAAGTCGGCGCCGCGGATGCGAGCATACGTCTCGCGCCGCGCGCCATCGATGGAACAGCGATACTGGTCCAGCCCGCTGCGGGCCAGGGCCTCCTGCCAGGCCGGCGTCAGGAGCGTGCCGTTGGAGTTGAATAACACCTCAACTCCACGGTCTTTGAGATACGCGATCATCGCCGGCAGTTCACGATTGAGCAGCGGCTCGCCGATGCCGTGCAGGGCGCAGCGCTGCATCGCAGGGAATTGGTCCGCTATCGCACGGAACTCGGCAAAGGTAAGCGTCTTGAGGGGTTCACGGGTGAAGTAAGTGCGCGGGCACGTCTCGCAGCGCAGGTTGCAGCGGTTCGTGACCTCAACGAACACCATCCGCGGCATTGCACCCATGCGCGCGCCGCGCACGGCGCCGTCGGGCAAGCGGTAAGCATCCGGCAGGAAGGCCTGCTCCGGCATCTCCGACAGGTCCTGCCGGGGCAACGCACGATCAAATAACCGGATCGGTTCACTCATCTTGATAGCACCGGATTGGCAAAATCAGAGCGACGGCTGGCTCCGCGCAGCGGGCAGTACGCCCCCAGAGATGGATACAAGTGTATCACAGAGTCTGCGCAGTCAGATATTACGAACGTGTTAACAACGAGTGTCATGGCCGCAACACGAGCTCCAGCAACGTTCCTGCCTGGAGGATCTCAAGGGTACCGCCTGCTGGGCCTACGACCGGGGCCACCCGGTCGGCCGGTTGATCGGGATCGCCCCAGGGTTTGACCAGGGCGACAAGCACGCTGCGCCTGCGACCGATCTCGAGCACCGGCGTTTCGAGCCGCACCGTCTCGCCCGGCAGCCACTCCGAACTGGGATACCAGGCTGTGGTCGCCGCCGGATCGGTGTACTCGCCCACCACTGCCCCATCCTCCCGCGTAAAAAAGAACGCCAGCTCGTAGCCATCGCGCAGCGCTCGCAGAGGCCGCCAATAGGTAATGACTGTCGCGGGGGGTTGCCCCGCCGTCACCACATTGTGCACATCAAGTTGGTAGCCGACCAGTTCCAGCACATCACCAAAGCGATAAGCGACCGGCTCGGCTTCCGGCGGGACGGACCGGCGGGCAAAGGAGAGGAATGCCTCGGTCTCCAACTGCTCCCATCCCGGCGGCAGGCCACGTCGCAGCAGGAGGTACCCGTCCTGCGCCCGCCAGACACCAAATCCACCGACATCGAGCAAATTGTGGACCTCGGTCCTTAGTTTCGGGACATCCAGAGGGTAAGTCTGGCTGGTCACATCCAGGAATATGTACTCCGCGTCGTTGACCGCGGGAAACAGGTACGCTTGACGCCGGAGCGCAATGTGTGGGTACAGATTCGCCTGGGCCGATACCGCGGCGTCAGGCGGGATTAATGCAATGAACTCAGCAGCCAGGCGATGGTGCGCCGTTAGCTGCGGCCACTGAAAGCTGCGACCCAACGGCGTCAGGCCGAGCTGCCAGTGATGGATGAGGCTGACGACCAGTACAAATCCACTCAGGATAATGACCGCCGACCGGCGCGGCATAAGGCCCCCCCGCTCAACCCGGTCGGCCAGGAATGCGACGCCATAAACCGCCGAGACGATGATGAAGGGGATCAGCGAGGCCGAATAGTGCGCGCCTTCCGAATAAGTCCAGCTCCACTGGCTGAAGACGTTCAGCGCCAGCACCGGGGCCGCCAATAGCAGTACCTGCGGACTAAAGAGCGACAGGAAGCCGCCCGTTGCCAGCAGCCCTCCCAAATAGCCGCGGATCTCGGGCCGCCAGAGCCAGCGCCCCACCAGAACCGGCTCCGCCAAGGCTGCATCTAGCGTCTCGCGCAGAGTCGGGCCGAACACGGCGGCGCGCGCAAGGAAAGGTGACTGTGCCAGGCCGCTGAAGTGCGGCATGATCAGCCGGGTCGCCACGACGAACCAGGCCAGCCCCACGACCGCGATCAGGGCGCCGAGCCGCCGTTCACCTCGCCAGAAGAAGACGTAGAGACCCATCATGAAGACCAGCGCCGAAATCTCTTCTTTGGCAGCCAGCGCCAAGAGAATAGCAATGACGAAAGCGCCGCGCCTGCCGGTTTGGAGGCAATAGAAGGCCAGGAGCAGCAAGCTGGCCGTCAGCGCGACGGGATGGAAATCTGAGAGCACCGCGCCGTTGAGCGCCGGCGCCAGGAGGTAGGCGCACGCGAATACCACGCCTGCATAGTCGCTGCCCAGCCGCCGCCGCGCCAGGCCAAACGCCGGCAGCGCGCCCAGACCGACAAAGAGCGCCTGCAAGACCAGGAGCGCAGCCGGATCGCGCCAGACAAGCAGAACCAGGGAGACCGGGATCAACAGCAGCTCGACATGGTAGCCCAACAAATGATCGGTGCGGCTGAACTGGTCGAGCGGCAGGTCAATCCGGACACCCTCATAGGTCGAAAACTCCATGATCCGGGCGTGCACGGTGTTCCACGCGGCCTGGGTCATGTAGCCCAGGTCCAATGCGCTGGAACGGAACATCGCATGGCGCATCACCGCGGACCAGGCGAAGAACGCAATCCAGAGGGCGGTCAACAGACAGACCAGGAGCACGGCCGGTGACAGGGCGCGACGCGCTGCTCCAACAAGGGGAGCCTGCGGTCTCGCGCCTGAATCAGCTACACTCAACCTTGCATCTCCTGGCCCGGCGAGGCAAATCGGCAACCATCCCGAACGATGGCACGGGTGTCACGGACTCGTTACGGGTGCGGATCGAAGACCAGCACATATGGCTCCGAGATCGGATCAGGCCGATTCGCGGCCTGCGCAAATACTTTGACGAAGAAGAGGTATTCAGCATCCAGGTCAGAGAACTGAAGGTCATAGGGATTGGCGCTGACCAGGGGGCGGCTCCAGGCAATCGACCAGTGGTCCTTCACCCAGCCGCCAGCCGCAGGCAGCGCGTCCTGGCCGCCCTGGGGGATGGTTTCCGAGTGCATGTAGGCCACACCGCCCTGACCATCCACATAAGCCGTGTGACACGCCACGTTGCAGGCCGGGGCCGGCCCGCCTGCAAGAGCGGGAATGGTCCAGTGGACCGTGAGACGGTTGAACGTCGTACCCGCGGCCCCGTTCGGCGGCTCCCCGGCCCAGCGAGCCAACAAGAAGAGCGTGTCCTCCGTATAGACAGCGCGCAGTTCCACCTCCCATGCTGCGTGTCCCTCCAGTGTATCTTCATCTCTCCCCAACGGGACACGCAGAGGGCGCGCGCTCCTCCACGCGGCGTCCGTGTCGCTGTCCAACTGCGGTGGATTGCCAACGCGGCGAGCTTCGAGGACGCCGGCCGTATCGGGCAGCACAGCCGGCTCACCGGTGCCCTGGTGCGCAGGCGTGAGCGGGGCGGGAGATGCGGGCGCAGCCGGCAGCGGCACACATCCCCCCACCCACAGCGAGACGAGCAGCAGGCTCACGGCCAGACGCGCGCCGCACATTCCCGGCAGCCTCATGGCGCCGGGTACTGCCGGATTGCCACGTTGCTGGTGTTGCAGGCGTGATCGACGGCAAAGAAGTACCACGTCTGCGGTCCAGTCGCCCAAGCAGGAAGCTGGAACTGCCCCGCGTATTCCCCATTACCGGCCGCCGACAGCACGAACGCCATGCCCAGGGCCGGATTGAGCGCAAAGAGCTGATCCTCAGCCAGATCGGAGGCGCCTTGTGGGTCGGCAGCGGCCATACGGAGGCTGACGGTCCCGGCGCCCGACCCGGCAGCAGCCGATGCAGCGGAGACCGCCGGCGCCTGACCACCGGCGTTGGCCCCAGGCAGCGCGATCGCGGCATCGGCCGCTGCGCCAGGCGCTATATTCACATGCACTTCATGGTAGACCAACCCGGCCGCGTACGCCTTGACCTGGAGGGCGGGCACTGCGGCTACGTTGGTGATGGTCGCGCGGCCACTGGCATCCGTGAGCGCGGCAGTCGGGTTGCGTGCGGTCAGCACGGTCACAAAGGCGTTGGGCATGGGCTGGCCCGCCCGATTGGTCACGCGCACGCGGACCGTGCCCGTCAGGCCTGCGTCGCGTACGGCCTGGGAAGCCCAGGGCAGAGCCTCGATCCTCGAAAGCCGCGCCATGGCGCTGGCGCTCTGATACGCCGCCCCATAGTTGTCATGTCCCAATGCCTGATTGGCCTGGTCCACGATTTGCTGCACCGCGGCCAGCGCCTGCTGCAAATCAGCCTGGACGGTTGACCGGGCATTCTCGGCCAGGGCCTGGTTGCCCTGCGCCAATGCCTGCTGACCCAGGCCAACTGCTTCGCCGGCGTAGCCTTTCAGAATGCTCAGCCGGCCCGCATCATCCTGGGCCTGTCGGGCCGGCAGATCCTTGGTGAAATCGGACTTCACCTTCAGGTCGTTGACCGAGGCCCAGAACGCAGTCAGCGCACCGGTGGGGTATTCAGGCGGCGGAATCGGTGTGGGCTGGGGTGCCGCGCCAGCAATGACCGTCGCGGTCGGTGCAGCCGCGGCCGCGGTCGGTGCTTCGGTCGGCGTGGGTTCCGGTGTCGGCGGCGGCAGGCTGCGGAGCCAGGCATAAATCTGCTGAACCTCGATGTCGCTAACCTCTTCGGCGGTAAAGTCAGGCATTCGGCCTGCCCCGGTGCGCACCTGCAACAGCACGGCGTCATAGGTCAGGCCGGTGCCCGCCAATGCCGGTCCGCGATCGCCCTCGGCGTTGTCGCCATGACAGTCAATGCATTCCTGACGCAGCCAGACCTGGCGACCTGCCTCAGCATCAATCTGGACCGCAGTGGGTTCGACCGTCGGCACAGGCGACTCGGTAGGTGCAATCGTCAGGGTAGCCGTAGGAGCGGGCGTCTCAGTCGGGGCAATTGTCGGTGATGGCGTGAGGCTTGGCGGCATGGCCGGAGTCGCGGTTGCGGACACAAGGGTCGGTGCGGGGGTAGGTTCCGCGGCCGGCGTCGCTGCCGGGCTACACGCCGCCAACAACACGCTCACACCGAGCAGACATCCGATTATCAAGGGTTGCTTCATGGCTTGTCTCTCCACTCTGTCTCATGCTAATCGATGTATGCTACAATCACATTCAAACATTACATATCTATTACGTTACGTTGAGATTGTCAAGCTCGTAAGAAGTTGGTTAGATTTGCCGCGTACGCTCATGATTAGTATACCAAACCAAGAGTGGGGGGTGGGGTTGAGCGAGACAACCATTCTGGTCGTAGAAGATGAACCCAGCATCAGCGAGGTCCTCACGCTATACCTGAGGCGCGCCGGCTACAAGGTCATAGCGGTGCCCGACGGCGAGGCCGCCCTGAACGCCCTGGCGGTTCAACTCCCTGCACTGGTCGTGCTTGACCTGATGCTGCCGAAAGTCGACGGCTATGAGATCACTCGCTGGTTACGCACGCGCGGCGATACGCCTATTATCATGCTGACGGCGCGGCGCGAGGAAGCCGACCGGATCGCAGGCCTGGAAATGGGTGCGGATGACTATGTCGTCAAGCCGTTCAGCCCGCAAGAACTGGTCAGCCGGGTCCGAGCCGTACTGCGGCGGACGAAGGGGACCGGTCCGCGCGATGAAAACCCACTCATCTTCGCAGGCCTGCACATTGACCCGGGGACACGTCAAGTGCTGGCGAATGGAAGCGAATGCAGCCTGACTGCCAAGGAGTTCGACCTGCTCTATCTCCTGGCCCGCCATCCGCGCCAGGTGTTCACGCGCGATCAACTCCTGGATCGCGTCTGGGGCCTGACCGAATACATCGATCCCAGCACTGTCACCGTACACATCCGCCGCCTGCGGGAGAAAATCGAGGAAGATCCCGCTACCCCGCACCACATCAAGACCGTGTGGGGGGTCGGCTACCGGTTTGAGCCATAGGATGCACAGTTATGACCTCACGCCCCCAAACCGCACGCACTGACATTTCACTGCCTTTGCGCTTCCTTGGCGGCGTACTGGCCGTCCTGCTGACTGCACTGGCTTTGTTCTATGTCATCATGCGGCCGCCCTTCGGCGATCTGCGTGCCATGGCGACCTTTCTGGCAATCACTGCCACCCTGTCTGCAATCGCCGGCTATGTCGCCTATCGCAGCGGCTGGCTTGCCCGTTCCCCCAGGCTGAGTTGGAGCCTGTTGGGCATCTATGCGCTCTCCAATGTCCTGACATTCGTTAACGTGTGGGTGACCGCCCGGCTGATGTTCGCGAGCCAGCACGATCTGCTGCTTGCCACCGTGCTGCTGGTCTTCGCAGGCGGCATTGCCATCACACTGGGCTACTTCCTGTCGACCGGGCTGACTGACCGCATCCGGGCACTGTGTCTGGCGGCGGAGAACCTGGCAGCCGGGCGACTGGGCACACGCGTGCCGGTGACTGGCAGCGATGAGATGGCCGAGTTAGGCCACGCGTTCAACGCCATGTCGGAACAGCTTGCCGCAGCAGCGGAAAAGCAGCGGGAGCTCGAGACGCTGCGGCGCGATCTCATCGCCTGGGCCGGACATGACTTGCGGACACCCCTGGCTTCCATACGCGCCATCATCGAGGCCCTGGCCGATGGTGTCGTGGAAGATCAGGCTGAACAGGAACGTTACCTGCACACAGCACAACGCGATATTCGTGCGCTATCGCAGCTCATCGACGACCTTTTCGAACTGGCGCAACTGGATGCAGGAGGGCTCAAACTTGAACGCTGGCCTAATTCCGTGAGCGATCTGGTCTCCGACAGCCTGGAAAGCTTCTCCACCCTTGCCAGCCAACAGCATGTAACGCTGCAAGGGAGTGCGGGACCGGGCGTCGATCCCACGCTGATGGACAGCGGCAAGATCGGCCGGGTGCTGGCGAACCTGATCAGCAACGCACTCCGGCACACGCCTGCAGGCGGCACCGTCGAAGTCAACGCGTGGCTCGAAGGAACGGAGGTCCGGGTCTCGGTGGCTGACACCGGCACAGGTATCGACCCGGCGGACCTGCCGCGCGTATTCGAGCGCTTCTACCGGGGGGACAAGTCACGCAGCCGGGCTTCAGGCGGTGCAGGGCTGGGTCTGGCGATTGCCAAAGGCATCATTGAGGCTCACGGCGGTCGAATTTGGGCTGAGAGCAGACCGGAAGGAGGCACCAGGATTACGTTTACCCTTCCGAAGTAACATCGTGCTACATGGCATTTCGATGAGGTTGTAAGAGCGCGGCCGCAGAAATATGCCGACCATGCACTCACTGTATGGAACGACGCAGTTGCCGTAAGGTTCAATGAGCTGCCCGCACCGCCTGCACGTCGGCCTGCGCCAGGAGATGCGCCGTGAGCCGATGCGCTCGGCGGCTGCCCGCGCATCGGTGAAACAGTCGAATGCGGCCCCGTTCTGGTCCATGCTTAGGCGCATTCCCACGCTCGCGCCACCGGTCACCGGCTTTGCGGAGGGCTTCTCTTGCCTGGCCGATCCGCACACTGTACAGGTAGATGAGGCCCCCCAGGTCGTTAAGCGTCAGCGCCGTTTGCTCGCGCAGCTCATGGCGCCGCGCCAGCGCCAGGGCTCTCTCTCCACAGCCTATCGCATCCTGCAGCCGGTTCGAAAAGAAACGGGCGCGCGAAAGACTCCACAGGATTCTCGCCTCAGCGACAGGCGCATCGCTCCTGGTAGATGTGAAGTTCGGCCGCGGCCGCGACCTCTTCGGCCTCGCGCAGGGCACTTACGGGGGCGGAGGCGCGGGCGCCCCGGCGCTGCCCAACACCGGCAGCCTCGTGCGGGTCAACAGCAGCGGCACCTTCGACATCGTCGCGGACGAGCTGAACCAACCGACTGCGCTCGAGATCATCGGCGACACCGCCTTCGTCGTGACCCTGGGCGGCGAAATCTGGCAGATCGACGGCATCTCGGGTCCGCCTTACGGCAGATAGGACCTGGCGCGGGCGGCAGTCCGCCGTCACCTGCTCCAGTGCAGCAGAAACGCATAAAGCCGGGGAGATTACTGCGCACGTACACGCAGCAGTCTCCCCGGCCTTGCCACTGACGAGCCGGAAGGACCCGAAGAGTGATCAGCGCTATGCAGCCAGGGCCGCCAACTCCCTCAGCGCCTCGGTCGCCGTCTCAAAGCTCTGCAGGACGCGGTTGCGGCTGCGGACGAGACGCGTGCGCATGAAGCCGTACTCGTCCGACGCCGGGTCCATGTGGGCCAGCTTGCGCGCATCATCTATCAATGGGAACACCGGATGATACATGGCCGGGTCGTGGTCGGTGTCTTCGCAGCGGCTGTAGTTGATGGGGATCAGCGCGCGCTCCACCTGGAGGATCAGCCGGTTGGCAGCCTCGGCGCTCTCTGCAGGGATAGTAGGCAGCGCAGCATCAGCTGCCTCGGCTGCCGCCTTGAGCCCGACCAGCGCCTGCTGCACCGGCGCCAGGTCGAACCGGCCGGCAGTCTCGCGTTCGATGTCGGTCAGGGCCGCGATGAACTCATCCGCCGCCGCAGCATGGCGATACGGCAGGACCGTGCTCTGGATGATCCGCAGGATGGCAAGGGCATAGATCTTCGTATCCTGCGCCAGCACGCCCGCATCGGCCCACTCCAGCGTGTCATACTCCGTATGCCACCACCAGCCCATGCCCGAGCCGCCCACGTTGAAACGCTGTTCTTTGGGCAGGTTGCCCATCAGCATGAACATGGCAGGCAGGCCCGCGCCGTGGAACGAGTAATCGCCCGCGCGCGGCGGACGTTCGCGACCGGCCTGCGTCCCGGTCACATCCCGAATGCAGCCCTCGACGATGTGCCAGTTCTCAGCCATCGCGCTGACCTCGTCGTAGACCGTCGCGCCCTTGACCCCGGGCGAATCGATGTCCATGTAGCCAACGCAGTTGCGGCGCAGGTCGTTGTAGAAGTTATCGCAGTACCACGTCGAGCCGGAGTAGCGGCCGTAGGAATGGCCGACCCACCAACCGACCTTGACGCCTCGCTTCAACTGGTCGCGGTGCGCATGGAGGATCCGGGCCAGCTCGAGCATGGCCGCGCTGCCCGTCGCGTTATCGGTTACGCCCACGTACCAGGCATCCAGGTGACCGCCGACGAGGAAGTAATCCTCGGTCTCCTCCGCCGCGGGAATCGTTGCGACGGGCAGCTTCAGCTTGCGCCAGCCCGTCTCGGTCTGCGCCAGCAGGCGCACCTTCACCGGCCCCTGTTCGCACAGGCTCCGGAGGTACAGCCCGCTCTCGTTGTTGACCGAGATGGACGGGATCGAGGGGATACGCGGGGCCGATTCGGGCGTGGGCGCGCCCCACACCGTCGTGGCAATCATCTCGTGGATGGCGTCTTCCGGCGAGGGCCAATAGTGGATGTGTGCGATCGCGCCGGCCTTCATGGCATCGTAAACGCCGTCCGGCCCGCCCCGCGGGGACAGCACAATCTTGCCGCGCACGTCGTAGCCCTCGTACTGGTTGTCCAAAGCCTGAAACCCGATGCCGGCCACGCTGCTGGGCACGAATACCAGCTCACCTTCCAACCCCTGGGGCGGCGTGTTGGCGCCGAACGCGCGCGTCTTGGCGCGGATCTCGCGCTGCTCCGGCGCGAGGATGCGCAGGGTCGCGCGGATCGGAAAGCTCAGGTAGCCCTCAAACTCGTGCACCTCACAAGAGACGCCATACTCGGCCAGCTTCGCGGCCAGCCAATCGACGGCCTCGTATTCGCCCTCGGTCGCGGAGGTGCGGTCAACCTGTGACAGGTACTCCACGCTGCGCCAGAGCTCAGCGGGATCGACAGACTGCAGGACGTTCTCTTCGAGCGATGTCAGGTTGGTCATGTGGGCTGTCTCCTAGCGCGCCCAGGTCTCCCGCCACACGCGCAGCGGGTTCAGGCCCACGACCTTGGCAATGTCCGCGTCGCTGTAGCCGTGTGCCACCAGCCAGCGCACGACGTTCGGGAAGACCTCGGCGGGATTCTCCAGGCCCTTGACGTAGGGCACTTCCTCCACCTGGACGCGCTTCCGGGTTGCGCCGATGGAGAGCGCCGCGGCAAAGGCATGGTGCAGGCCGACGTGGTCACCGAAGAGCGTGTCGGGGCCGAAGCAGACATGGTCGATGCCGCACAGGTTCGCGACGTACTCGAAGTGCTGCATGTAGGATTCGATGGAGTGCAGCGGGTGCTGCTGGGTCAACGTGGTGTGCGGTGCGGCCTCGATGCCGATCACCCCGCCCTTCTCGGCACAGGCCTTGAGCACGTAGTCCGGCTTGAGGCGGTTGGAGTCCCACAGTGCCCGCGCGCCGACGTGCGTAATCATGGTCGGCTTCTCGCTGGCCTCGATGACATCCGCCGCGGTCCGGTCGCCGCAATGGGAGGTGTCGATCGTCATGCCCAACTGGTTCATACGGCGCACCACCTGGCGGCCGAACTGGGTCAGTCCGCCGTCATTGACCTCGCGCAGGCCGGAACCCAGGCCGTTGGACTCGGAATAGGTGATGCCCATGATGCGCACGCCGAGGCCGTAGAGCACGTCCACGCGGTCAACTTCGTTTTCGACCGGCGTCGCGGACTCAATGCAGGACACCAGCGCAATCTTGCCCTCGGGCTTGGCCCGCTCGAGGTCTGCGAGTGTCTCAGCCTTGATAATCATGTCCTGGTGCGCGAAGTCGCTGTAGCGGATGCCCAGGTCATGGATGATATCGGTCCACTTCCAGCCGGACTTCGAGGTGATCATGGCGGTGCCGTCCATGAAG
>DAOUGK010000572.1:0-7051 GCA_034429055.1 Anaerolineae bacterium
GCTGCAACATCTGTTTCGAGATAGCCGCATTTGACAGCGAATTCGAGCCAAACCTGTGTCTCAGCCGCTTCACCTTCTGCGTCGGATAACTTGCTCACAAACGCCGCCTCATAACGGCGCTTGCGCCATGCTTCCGCCAAATTGGCACAGACGGAGCGCGATGACCGCCTGATCTGATCAGTTAGCGAGTATGTTTCGTCCCTCGGAAACGCACGCGAAAGCTCAAAGATTTGAGAGGCTGCCTCAAATGCCCGGCGGTACACCTCCAGGTCCTGGTGCGTCGAAATCTTACCTGTCATGGTGTTCCTTCGAATAGAAGCGTTTGCACCGGCAGTGCTATCTCACCTGTTCTCCTGTTCTCCTCTTCCCCTGTTCACTCCGTCACCTTGTCACCCCGTCACCGTCACCGGCTGCTCCCGCCGATGGGAAGTAGCTGGCGGAGGAGCGCCTGGTATTGCTCGTGTGCATCGAGGTACGTGCCGCTCCAGCCGCCGACGGCATAGAGCCGGCCATCCCAGGTCGCCAGACCCAGGTTGCGCCAGTGACCCACGATAGGGGTGCCGAACTTCGACCAGGCGTCGAGCCGTGAGTCGTACTGCTCGCTGTAGGCCAGGTTCGATTGCCAGCCTCCGCCCACTGCGTAGAGCCGCGTGCCAATGGCGGCCAGCCCCAGCCCGCCGCGCGGCTGGCTGAGCGGGCTGTGCAGCGACCAGGGCGTTGCGTCAGCCGGTCCCGCTGCGGTGTTGTAGGCCAGCACCTCGCTCATCTCCGCCTGCCCGTCGAACCCGCCGGCCACGAAGATGCGCTTGTCCAGGGCCGCAGCCGCGGCAAACGCCCGCGGCGCCGGCAGCGCTACGCCCTCGGTCCAGGCCTCCCCTGCCGGGTCGTAGATGTACGTCTCCGCGCGATACTGCTGGCCGTCCCAGCCGCCGAAGAGGTACACCTTACCGTCCACGGCGGCCAGGGCATACCCTGCGACCGGCCGGGGCAGTTGCGCGGCTGCGCGCCAGGCGCCTGCAGCCACATCGTACACTTCCAGCACATTCGTGACCCCGCCGGTGACCGTCGAGCCGCCGGGCACGTAGATGCGGCCGTTCAGCGTCACCGCTGAGACGTTGGCAACCGGGGTCGGCTTGCGCGGACCGGGGAGCCAGCCGTTGCTGGCGGGGTCATAGACCGCCATCTCGTCCGTGACGCCCGCAGCGTTCTCGCCGCCGATGGCGTAGATCTTGCCCTCTGCGGCCACGACGGCCAGGCGGCTGCGCGCGGTGGGCAGCGCGGCGACGGCACTCCAGCGCGCGACATCGACGCGCGGCGCGCGATCTGCCTGCGGCTGGCCGCGGTCGGAGAACGGCGTGCTCGGCGCCGCGCGCGTCGTCCCCTGCCACCAGATCGGCGCGAGCGCCGCCACGATTACAACAACAAACGCGAGGATGAAGTAGGCCCGGTGCCACGGCGTGAGCGCGGGCCGCGCAGACCTCTCGGCCAGCGGGACCGCAGGCGGGGCCGGTTGCGACAGGGGCTGCGCAGCCGCATCGCTCAGGACCGCGCTGCTGACGGGCACCCAGCCGCGGCGCACGGCCTCCATCGTGGCCTCCGTCCGCGACTGGACGCCCAGTTTCTCGAAGATGTTGCGGAGATGAACCTTGACCGTGTTGGGACTGATGGCGAGCGCGCGCGCAATCTGCTGGTTGGTGGCGCCCGTCGCGACGAGCTTAAGCACCTCCAGCTCGCGATCGCTCAGTTGGCCGAGGTCGGTTTGAGTCGTCATAGGAAAAACAGCACGCTGATGACGCAGATGATCATGATTGACGCTAATATTTCTCTTGATTCAAATATGGGAAGTATCAGCGAAAATCATGACCATCAGCGTCATCAGCGTTCCATTCCGTCTACGCCCAACGGACGAGGCCCAGGACGAACGGGTTGGGCAGGTTGGCATGGCTGGGACGCACCCGCACGCCATAGGTAAACTTGCCGCTCTCCGCCGTATGGAACTCGGCCTCATAGGTCAGCACGCCTGCCGGAGCCGCCGGGTCATCCACCCGCTCCATCGCCAGCGCGGTTGCGTCGGTCATCTGGCCGTCCTGCTCGTGGCCGTAGACCAGCTCCACGGCCAGGTCATCCGGCGTCAGCGGGCCGGGCCGGACGGATGCGCGCACGTGCAGAGGTCGCGTCACGGTCATCTCCCCGCGTTCCGGGCCGGAGGCGGTCACGCTGACCTGCGGCCAGCCCGCGCGCACCCGCTGCTCCCAGTCCGTCAGCTCATGCACACCGGCAAAGCCGTCCGCGCGCACGATGGCGCCGAGATACCCCGCCGGCATGTAGAACTTGTTCACGTAGTCCTTCAGCATCCGGTCCAGGCTGTAGTCCGGCGCAACCGTCTGGATAGAGGCGCGCATCTTCGCCACCCAGCCGCGCGGGACGCCGTTCTCGTCGCGCTGATAGTACAGCGGCACGATCTCGTCCTCCAGGATCGCGTACAGGGAGAGGACATCGGCCTCGTCCTGTGCGGCCTCGTTGGGATACTGCCGCTCTGCGCCGATGGCCCAGCCGTTCGTGCCATCATAGCCCTCGCTCCACCAGCCGTCGAGGACGCTGAAATTCGGGATGCCGTTCAGCCCGGCCTTCTGGCCGCTGGTGCCGCTGGCTTCCAGCGGCCGGCGCGGGTTGTTCAGCCACACATCCACGCCGGAGACCAGGTGGCGGGCGATGTTGGCGTCGTAGTCTTCCACGAACACGATCTTGCCTGCAAAGCCCGGCTTGCGGCTCATCTGGTAAATGGCCTGGATAAAGGCCTTGCCCGGCTCATCCGCGGGATGGGCCTTGCCCGAGAAGATCAGTTGCACGGGCCGATCCGGATTGTTGAGCAGCCGCTTGAGCCGTTCCTGGTCCTGGAACAACAGCGTGGCCCGCTTGTACGTAGCGAAGCGGCGGGCGAAGCCGATGGTCAGGGCACGCGGGTCGAGCGCGCGGGCGCCCGCGTTGACCTCTGCGGGCGCAGCGTGGACTTCCATCAACTGGATCGCCAGCCGCTCGCGCACGAGGGCGAGCATCTGGGTCTTGGCCCGGTTGTGGTGCGCCCACAGGTCCGCATCGGGAATGTCGTTGATGCCGGCCCAGGTCCCGCGCTGATCCACTGCATCGCGCCAGCGCGGCCCGAGATACAGGTCGAACAGGGCAGCCATGCCGGGATGCACCCAGGTGTCGGTATGGACGCCATTGGTCACGTGGTCGATGGGCACTTCGGGCGCGGGCGTATCCGGCCACAGGCTCTGCCACATCTTGCGGGACACTTCGCCGTGCAGGCGGCTGACGCCGTTCGCCAGGCCGGTGGTGTGCAGGGGCAGCACGGTCATGCTGAACTGCGGCCCCCAGGCATATTCGTGGCGGCCCAGCTCCAGGAACCGGTCGCGGTCCAGCCCCATCTGGCCCCAGAACCCGCCGAAGAAACGATCCATGAGGTCGAACGAGAAGGCGTCGTTGCCCGCGGGCACGGGCGTGTGGGTGGTGAACAACGAATCCGCCCGCGCGGCCCACAGCGCCGCATCGAACGACAGCTTCTTCTCCTGCACGAACTCGCGAATGCGCTCCAACTGCAGGAAGGCGGCATGGCCCTCGTTGAGATGCCAGACGTGCGGGTGGCGGCCCAGGGCGCGCAGCGCACGGACGCCGCCGATGCCCAGGATAACCTCCTGCGAGATGCGCACCTGCTGGTCGCCGCCATACAGCCGGGCAGACAGCTCCCGATCCGCCGGCGCATTCTGTTCGACATCGGTGTCCATCAGGTAGATGGGTACGCGGCCGACCTGGATCGTCCAGACCTTGGCGTAGGCCTTGCGGCCCGGCAGGTCCACATCGATGATGATCTGGTTGCCGTTGGCGTCGCGCGCCGGTTTGGCGGGCACCTCTGCGAAGTCGAGCTTCTCGTAGAGGGCCTGCTGGCGGCCGTCTGCGTCGATGTGCTGCGTGAAGTAGCCCTGCGGGTAGAGAAAGCCCACGCCGACAAACGGCAGGCCCAGGTCGCTGGCAGCCTTACAGTGGTCGCCGGCGAGGATGCCCAGGCCGCCGGAGTAGATGGGCAGCGATTCGTGCAGGCCGAACTCCGCCGAGAAGTAGGCGATGAGCCGGTCACCGAGGTCGGGATGGTTGCGCGCGTACCAGGTTGTGCCGTTGGGCGGGAACATATAGTCGTCGAACGCGTCCATGACCGCGCGGTAGCGGGCCAGGTAGGCCGAATCGGCCGCGGCCCGGTCGAGCCGGCGCTGGCTGACCAGGCGCAGGAACTTGACGGGATTATGGTTGACGCGCTTCCAGAGTTCGGGGTCGATTTCTTCGTACAACGCCTGAGCAGCCGGGTGCCAGCTCCACCAGAGATTGTAGGCCAGCTCGGTCAGGCGGGCGATTTTGGGGTCAGGGGTCGGGTAAACGGCGATGACTCCTAAACTTTTCACTCACTTCCTCCACAGGGTAGCACACAGACGTCGTCGTCCGTCACGGGCCATCTAGCAGGCCCAAACTCTTATTTTAGGAGACAATGCCGTTCGTGTCCAATTGAACGGGGTGTACGGTGAAGAGGTGAACGGGAGAACAGGTGAGGAGCTCGCATCCTCAGATGCGAGCGACGTCGGGATCGTGAACGGGTGCAACTGGAGTCGAGGCTTCAGTCGGTTTGGCGGTGTGTTCACGTTCACCACCTGACCGGCTGAAGCCTCGACTCCCACATCTCCTGCTCACCTGTTCCCCTCTTCACCTCTTCCCCCGTTCACCTCGTCAGCGCACCGGTCGTCAGGTCCAGGCGCCATTCCTCACCCATCATGCCCATGATCCGCAGCGTGTCGGGCGTATCCCAGGCGAGGCCGAGGAAGGACTGCGCGGCATCAGGCAGGCCAGCCGTATCGAGTACGACGGTCTGCCCCAGACCGGGCAGGTTCACGCGGGTGATGGTCGCGCGCCCCGTCGGCGGGCAGGGGCTCTCGGTCTGCAGGTAGGCCAGCGACTGCCCGTCGGGCGACCAGGCGATAGCCACCTGCACGTTGGCTGAATCAAAGAGTGAGACCTGCTCCGCCGCGCCGGTCTCCAGGTCCCAGATGACCAGTGCGCCGTCCTGCCAGGCGGCCAGGCGCGTCCCGTCAGGCGAACGCGGGCCGCTGCCGAGCGGCTGCGTCGCCAGCGTGGCAACGTCCAGTCGGAATGTTGGTCGCGTATAGGGCCCGCAGCCGCCGTCAGGCACGCCCTGCCGCGCATCGGTGTAGAAGAAATACCGGCTGTTGGCCGACCAGAACAGCCCGCCCAACCCAATCGCGCCTAGCCCCTCGCAATACTGCAACTGGTGTGCGATCAGCGGGTCTGAGCCGGAGTCCACGCTGATCAGCCGCAGCTCATCATACGCTAACTGCGCGCCTTCGACCTCCACACAGGGGTAGGTGTAGACCACCGCACGCCAGCGACCATCCGGCGACAGGTGTTCGGTCTGCGTCTCCGGGCGGACCGCGAATATGACCGCGGCAGCCTCCGCAGGCGTCGGGAGTGGGGTTGCCAGGGCAACAGGTGACGGGGTATCAGGCGACGGGGTGACCGGTGCGTAGGACGGCGGATAGCAAGCGGTCAACAACAGGGTGGTCAACGCCAGCACGCTCAGAAGGACATGACGCTGCATCTGCGCCTCCATACAGAGGATAGGGTGGCAGCCCGGCGACGTAGTTGCGTTCGGGCCAGAACGTCGGTCCGGGCTGGCACACTTGGCGGTATGACGACGGGATCGACGGCGGGGTTCCGCCAGGGTGTAGACCTTGGAGGTGTGCCCGAAACCTCCAAGGTCTCTATAATCAATCGCTGTTAGTATTGCATTCCGTACAGGGGGTCATCGATGACCGACAAGACACTGCCCCGCTCTGCGCCGGAGGCGCAGGGAATCCCGTCTGCCGCGGTCCTCGCGTTCCTCGACACCATCGCGAGCCAGAACCTCGAACTGCACAGCCTGATGCTGGTGCGCCACGGACAGGTCGTGGCCGAGGGCTGGTGGCATCCGTACGCCGCGGACATCCCACACATGCTGTTTTCGCTGACCAAGAGCTTTACGTCAACTGCCTGCGGGTTCGCCGTGGCCGAGGGCCGGCTGTCCGTGGATGACCGGGTCGTGTCGTTCTTCCCGGACCTGCTGCCGAAGCGCGTCAGCAAGAACCTGGCCGCAATGCGCGTGCGCGACCTGCTGACCATGACCACGGGCCACGCGGTCGAGCCGCAACCTGACCGGGATGCGGGCGACTGGACGCGCGCCTTCCTGGCCGCGCCGGTCAAATACAAGCCGGGCACGCACTTCCTTTACAACAGTCAGGCGTCCAACGTCATCTCGGCCATCGTCCAGCGGCTGACCGGCGAGCGTCTCGTGGACTACCTGGGCCCCCGGCTGTTCGAGCCGCTCGGCATCCCCGCGCCGGAATGGGAACTGACGCCCGCCGGCATCTGCATCGGCGGTTGGGGCCTGTTCCTGCGCACGGAGGAGATCGCCCGCTTCGGCCAGACCCTCCTGCAGGGCGGCATGTGGCAGGGCCAACAGGTCATCCCCGCCGGGTGGGTGGCCGAGGCGACAGCCCGCCAGGTGCCCAACGGCACGGACCCGAAGAGCGACTGGGCGCAAGGCTATGGCTACCAGTACTGGCGCTGCCGCCACAACGCATTCCGGGGCGACGGTGCCTTCGGCCAGTACTGCCTCGTCATGCCGGAGCAGGATATGGTGATGGCAATGACTGCGGGCGTGGGCAACATGCAGGCCGTCCTCGATGCCGTGTGGGAACACATTCTGCCTGCGGCGGAGGATGGGGCATGTCCTGCCGACCCGGCAGCCGAAGGGCAGTTGCGCGAGCGCCTGGCCGGGCTGGCGCTGCCGATCCCGTCCGGCCTGCCCGCGCCGCGGCTGGCTGCGCAAGTCTCGGGGCACTGCTACGTGCTTCCAGAGAACGCGGATGGGCTGGCCGCGCTGGCGTTCGACTTCAGCGGCCCGCAGCCGGTGCTGACTCTGAGCGATGTAACGGGAGCCTATCCGGTGACG
>DAOUGK010000573.1:0-5811 GCA_034429055.1 Anaerolineae bacterium
GGCGGCCGCGAGTTGATCTCGATATTGGGCCGGATAGAGGTCAATACGATCCACACGACCGGCAGGAAGAAGAGCAAAATGATGAAATAGAGCAGGATGTCACGCGCCGTGTCGGTCCAGTAGCGGCGCCGGCCGGCCCGGTCACGTACCTGCGGTTGTGCGAGCGCGCCTCTCATCGTTGTCCCTCCCACCGGCTCTTCAGGACGTTCCGGAACAGGTACCACGTGAACAGGAAGCTGATGATGACGGTCACGTACGACATGGCGCTGCCGAGGGCGAAATTGTGCCCGGAAAACGACAGCCGGTAGACGTAGGTCCAGATGAGCTCGGTGCGGTTGCCCGGCCCGCCGTCGGTCATGATGCGGACGACATCGTACACGCGTGCCAGGTCCAGTGAGCGGATAGCCATCGCCGTGTAGACGAACGGCATAATCATCGGCAGGGTCAACATGCGGAACTTCTGCCAGCCGGACGCGCCATCCACTTCGGCAGCCTCGAACGGCTCGGTGGGCAGCGACAGGATGCCCGCCTCCAGGATGATGACCATAAAGGGCGTGCTCATCCAGATTTCGGCCACCAGCAGCGCGATGAACCCGAGGGGCACATCGACCAACCAGGGAATGATCTGGGCGCGGCCGGTCAGGCTGAACAGGATGTTGTTGACCAGACCGACCTGGTCGTTGAAGGCCCACTTGAACATGAAGCCGACCAGAATGGGTGCGAACATCATCGGCATCATAATGATGGTGCGCAGGACCCCGCGGCCCCGGATGGCCTTGGCCATAAGCTGCGCAATGCCGAGGCCAATCAGAAATTCCAGGTTGACCGCCAGAGTCATGAAGAGCACCGTGCGGCCAAACGCCTGCCAGAATATCGGATCCTGCACCAAAGCAAGGTAGTTTTCCAGGCCGACAAAGTGAAAGCTGCGCGCGGTGGTGAGCGTGTAGTTCGTAAAGCTCAGGTACAGGGAATAGAGCATCGGGAACCCGATGACTGCCAGCAGCACGGCGATGCCGGGGAGCAGGAGCGCAAGCGGCAGCAAGCGGCTCTCTGCCGAGCCCGTACGTCGGGTCCGGGTTGTCTGCGTGTTCCTGGTCAGGGTCTGTGCGGTCATGAATCCTCCAAAGCGACGGATTCCCGATGTTAGCCAGGGGCGCGCGCCCCTGGCTGCGTCTCAGGCTGCAGCAAGGTTGGCTGTGGCACGGTCGGAGACCGGCCACAGCACGACCCGCCACGGCAAAGGCCATAAAACATTGCGGTTTAGTAGTACCCGGCGTCGTCCATCAGTTTCCGCACCTGCACGACAGCGTCATCCAGGCCGGCCTTCGGCTCTACGTCGCCCAGGATGATCTTCTGCATGATGGGGTAGAAGACGTTCGACATCGGCAGCCACTCAGCGATGAGCGGCGGGGTCTTCAGGTCCTCCTGGGCGGCGAGCAGCACCAGGTCCAGCCGCTTCTTGTCCAGCGGCACGCCCGACCCGGCCGCCTTCTCGATAACTTTGTCGAAGACGCTCTGGCGTGCAACGAGCAGGCCGGTCTCCGACTCGATGGTCAGGCTCTCGGGGCTGGTCAGGTGCTTGATAAGGGAGACGGCCGCGTCCTTGTGCTGGCTGGCCTTCGTCACGGAGAAGCCGTGCGCGCCGGCCCAGCCGCCGTGGATGTTGCCGTCGCCCATTGGCTGCCGCTCGTAGTCGAACTTGCCCGCGACCTGGCTGCTGGCCGGATCCTGGAAGTAGCCGTACCAGCCGGGCCATTCGGTGTAGAGGGCGATGGTGCCGTTGGCGAAGTTCTTGGCGACATCATCCCACACGAAGTTGGTCATGCCGGGTGGCATGGCCTTCGCCTTGTACAGGTCTGCGAACATGGTCGCAGCCTTGACGCCGGCCGCGCTGTTGAAGGTCGGCTCCCACTTGTCATCGAAGAGCGCGCCGCCCTCCGCCGTGAACACTTCGTAGAACCGGCCGGTCAGCGCCTCCTCCTTGCCCGCGAACTGCGTGCCGTAGACACCCTTGGCCGGATCGGTGAACTTGATGGCTGTTTCCTTGAACTCATCCCAGGTGGCCGGCGCGGTCAGGCCTTCCAGGTCGGTGCGGAACTGCATCAGCGAGATGTCGTAGTGCCGCGGGATCAGCCACAGCTTTTCACCCCGGCGACCGGCATTCACCAGTCTGGGGATGAAGTCAGCCAACTCATCGGCCGTGAAGTAGCCGTCGAGCGGCTCCAGCCCGTCCGCCTTGACGTATTGCGAGAAGAAGCTGGTGTGATCCCAGCAGACATCGTAGTCAACGGTACCGGCCGCGAAGTCTTGCACCAGGCGTTTATCGGTCTCGAAGCCGTTGCCCTTGAAGACGATCTCGACCTTGGCGCCGTTGGCCTCTTCCCACGCGGGGATGGTGGTATAGAGCTGCTCGTAGTTGCCGCCGCTGATGGCGTGCATTTTGACGGTGACGCCGGCGAAGCCGCCTTCGGCTGCGGGGGCCTGGGCAGGCGCGCTCTCGGCCGGTTTTTCCTCTGCGGGGGCTGCGGCTGGGGCCGGCGGTGCGGCGGGCGGGGCGCAGCCGGCGAGGGCAGCGCCGCCCGCCGCCAGACTCGCGAACTTCAGAAAGCTGCGTCGGGAAATTCTCTCAGCCATGATTTGACTCTCCTTGATTTGAGCGTCCGGAATGCGATCACGATCGGAATGACGTGACAGTGTAGGCTGGCGTCGTCTTGGCGCCTGCGGCATAGGCTCTTACACCACCTCCTCTCTGATCGGCTCAGCCCAGGTCAGGCAGGTCATACTCTCCCAGTTGCAGCGGATACTTGCCGTACTCGCGCACCAGGTTCACCACGTATTCGTAGCGCTCACCGCTGACATTGCTCGGGACCGAGTGGTCGGACTGCACGATGTAGCCGCCGCCCTTGGCCGCGTTGAGCTTGGTGAGCACCATTGCCTTGAGTTCATCCAGCGTGCCATTGGCCCAGGTCAGCACGTCCAGGTTGCCGCAGAAACCGATGCGGTGGCCGAAGCGCCGACGCAGGTCCACCACGTCGAGCCCGGCCTTCGCCTCCAGCGGATTGTACGCGTCGATGCCGGTCTCGATGTAGTCCTCGAAGATGCGGTTGACGTTGCCGCAGCCGTGGTAGATGACCGGAATGCCGGCGTCGTGGCACACCCGGGTGATCTCCGTCACGACCGGCTTGAAGTACTTGCGCCAGTAGCGTGGGGAGAAGAAGACATCCTTGCGGTATGCCACGTCGCCCCAGACGACCATGCCGTCGATCAAGCCGCCGGCAGCCTTGATCTGGGCCTTGGTGAGCTCGATGCAGAACGCTCCGAGGCGCTCGATGAACCGGCCCAGCTCGTCGGGATGAAGGCCGATCCACAGCATGACGTTCTCCGAGCCGACGATGCGCCAGAGCATCTCGTGGGCCTCACAGACGCTGCCGTAGACCGGGATGTCGGGGTGGAGCGACTTCACGGTCTCGATCCACGGCGGGGAGTTGCGTGCGAAGCCATCCCCGACGCCCGCGAGCTGGTTGTCGCCGGCCGCGAACCAACGCCGTTCGTCCCACGGGTCATCGAACTGGAATGCGGCGACTTTCTCCATGGTGTCCGTCTCGAAGTGCAGGAATGCAGGCATCGGGTCGGCCAGCTTCTTGCGGATGACCGCCTCGAAGCCTGTGCGCACCACGACCTCGCTCTCGTCCTCGCGCAGCACTTCGAAGCGTTTGATGTGCGGGTCGAGATTGGGGATCGTCACCGTCCAATCGAGATCGTAGTACTTGTAGATGTCCGTGCCCGCGGGCAGTCCCAGATCCTGCCGCCAGCGTTCGAGGAAGCTGCCCCAATAGAAGTCGCTGATAGGCACCCGGTCAGCCTCCTCGTGCCGGAGCGTCTTGTTCATCCGGTCGAGTTTGACCAGGCAGTTAGCCGTGCGGACGGTGGTTGTTGTGCTCATGGTGCGTTACTCCGTTTCGTAATGAGTAAGCAGTAACGAGTAACAGCACACAGCGGTTGTTCTTCACTCATTACTCATTACTCATTTACCATTGCTCATCAATCGAGATGGAACACTTCCTCCATATTCGCCCACCACTCGCCTTCGGCGCGGTTGGCGACAGGCTGCTGCATGGGCATCATCACGTCCCACCACTTCTGCGTGAGCGGGTCTGCGGCCATCTTCGCCATGTCCGCCGCGTAGTCGTCGCCCACGTATTCGAAGTAGGCGAACAGCAGCCCGTCCTTGTGGAAGATCGAGTAGTTGCGGATGTTGCATTGGGTGATCATGTCGAGGATGCCGGGCCACACCGCAGCATGGTACTTCTTGTACTCCTCGAACTTCTCCGGTTTGACGCCGATGATTTGACCGATGCGTTGCATGGGAAGGACCTCCTGGTTAGCGAGTTACGAACTGATTATCTGTTGGGCGGAACGAGCAATGAGTAACGAGTAAATAGAAATTACTTGTTACTCGTTACTGGTTACTCGTTACTTATTTTCTTCCCCGTACCACCCACATTCCTTAATCGTCTCATACATGACGATGACGTTTTCGACCGGTGTCTCGGGCAGCAGGTAATCGTGGCTGGGGGAAGCAATAAACCCGCCGCCCGGCATCATCACATTGAGCGTGTCGATGGTGAGTTGCCGCGCGGCCTCCCGCGTCCCCTCGATGAGCGCCTGGCTGTCGATGCAGCCCATGAAGGTCAACCGGCTGCCGAAATCGCGTTTGAGTTCCGGCAGGCTCATGCCGGTGCAGTAGGGCTGGACGGACTGCACGCCGTCCAGGCCAATGGTGATCAGGTCTGGCAGGAAGTGGCGGATCGCGCCGTCGCAGTGCAGGATGACGAGCTTGCCGAACTCGTGCCCCAGATCCACGAAGCGCGCAAGCTGGGGCAGGATGAACCGCCGGAACATCTTCGGGCTGACCATCGGGCCGGTCTGCGCGCCCAGGTCGTTGCCGATGAAGAAGATATCGATGGCGTCGCCGCTCGCCTCGAAGATGCGGCGGCTCACTTCCAGGTAGTAGTCCGCGCAGTGGCGGAATACGGCTTCCGCAGCCTCCGGGTGGTCGTGCATCAGGAAGATGAGGCCGTCGAAGTCGACCAGGTCGATGGCGTCGTGCCAGAAGGGCGACCAGTCGCCGCCGAGGATGGCATACTCCCGGCCGTATTGCAGCGCATCCGCGCGCACCTGCGAGGGGTCCATCCATTCCGGGTCCGGCCAGGGGTAGGCCTCCACCTCGGCTACGGTTGTCGCGTGCCGCAGCGGCGCCGTGAGCGGCATCCCGTAGCCGTAGCCGTAACGCTCCACGCCGAAGGGCGTGCGGTAGGTGGCATCGGGGTGGGTCAGGTTCCTGGTCGGGTGCGCGTGGTCCGGGCCTGCGTAGCGCGCATAGACGCGGCGAAAGTCGTCGCCCAGGTAGGCGAGCAGGCTTTCATCGTCGGGCAGGCCGAGATACTGGTGGGCCAGGGTCTTCCATTCCGGCGATGCGCCGAGCCAGCAGGGCGCCCGGTCCGGCTCGCGGTGCGCACACGCGGTCAGGACTCGTTCGCGGGAAGAGAGTTTCTTGATCATGGCATGAAATCCTGCAAATGATACCTGGGTCTCACGCAAAGGCGCAAAGAACGCGAAGTTCTCTCTTCCTCTTTGCGTCTTTGCGTGAGCTATCGACAATCCTTGTCCAACCCGATCGTGCCTACCGGCAGGGGCAGGGACAAACCTTCCTCCCCTGCACGCAGGCGGCTGCCGCACGAATGGCGTACTACCAGGCGGCACGGCAAGACGACGTGTTGTGGCTGAGCAGGGCCTGTGCCCGCCAGCCGT
>DAOUGK010000574.1:0-9348 GCA_034429055.1 Anaerolineae bacterium
AGCCTGTCACCGGTGCTGAGGTCCAATGCGGCACGCACGGCGGCAGGAATAGTGATCTGTCCTTTGGACGTCAGAGTACCTGTATCCATACCATCTCCTTACAATTCAGTGAATGTAAGGAACATACCACAGAAAGGTGCAAGTGTCAAGCAATTCTTAGCTGTCTTGTGGGAACGACAGCGGTGAAAACCGGCTCCTGAGTCCGCTGCCCTGCCTTGCCCGCGGCTGTCCCCCACTATGACTTCCATCATACCCTCATGCCTCATTAAGTGCTATGGTATTCTCAGTTTGACAGGTCCTATATCAGCCAGTACCGGATCCGGCCCCGTCGGGTCCGGTTTTTCGCGCATTCGGGGTATGCCCCGCCCGCTGCGGACCGCTGCGGATCAGTCCCCTGTGTCGAGCAGGGAGTCTCTCCACGTGCGATCCCACATTCGTAGGACTTATCGCAACGTGTACGACCGAACCACCTTTCACACCGTTCGGAGGACAAAAAATGCCTGAACGCCAAATCGTGACGATTGACGGCAACGAAGCAGCCGCTCACGTCGCGCACAAGACCAACGAGGTCATCGCGATCTACCCCATCACGCCCTCCAGCAACATGGGCGAATGGGCGGATGCCTGGAGCGCCCAGGGCCACAAGAACATCTGGGGCACCGTGCCGCTGGTTGTGGAAATGCAGTCGGAAGGCGGCGCCGCCGGCGCTGTCCATGGCGCGCTGCAGACCGGCTCGCTGACGACCACGTTTACCGCTTCGCAGGGCCTCCTGCTGATGATCCCGAACATGTTCAAGATCGCCGGCGAGTTGACCTCGACGGTGTTCCATGTTTCGGCCCGCGCAGTTGCCACGCATGCCCTGTCCATCTACGGCGATCACAGCGATGTGATGGCCTGCCGCTCGACCGGCTGGGCGATGCTCTGCTCCAACAGCGTGCAGGAGGTCATGGACCTGGCGCTCATCGCGCAGGCGTCCACCCTCCAGGCGCGCGTGCCCTTCGTCCATTTCTTCGACGGCTTCCGCACGAGCCATGAACTGAATAAGATCGAGGAGCTGGCCGACGAGGATATCCGGGCGATGATCGACGATGAACTGGTCATGGCCCACCGCGCCCGCGGCCTCACCCCGGAGCGGCCGGTCATCCGCGGCACCGCGCAGAACCCCGATGTCTTCTTCCAGACGCGCGAAGCCAGCAACCCGTACTACCTGGCCGTGCCCGGCATCGTCCAGGCGCAGATGGACAAGTTCGCGAGCATCGTGGGCCGGCAGTATCACCTGTTCGACTACTACGGCGCGCCGGATGCCGAGCGCGTCATCATCGTGATGGGCTCTGCCGCAGAGACGGCGCAGGCCACCGTGGATTACCTGATGGCGCACGGCGAGAAGGTCGGCCTGCTCAAGGTGCGGCTCTATCGCCCCTTCAGCATCGAACACTTCCTGGCGGCCCTGCCCCCGACCGTCAAGATCGTGGCGACGCTCGACCGGACGAAGGAACCCGGCGCAGCCGGTGAACCGCTGTATCAGGACGTGGCAACTGCCATCGTCGAGTCCGGCGCAACCTTCCGCGTCGTCGGCGGCCGCTACGGCCTCGCCAGCAAGGAATTCACCCCGGCGATGTGCAAGGCCGTCTACGATAATATGGCGGTTCCGGCTGGCGCCGGAACTGGGCCGAAGAATCACTTCACCGTGGGCATCGTGGACGACGTCACCCACACCAGTCTGGATGTCGATCCGAACTTCAGCATCGAGCCGGCCAACATGGTGCGCGCCCTGTTCTACGGCCTGGGCGCCGACGGCACCGTGGGCGCGAACCACAACTCGATTCGCATCATCGGGACCGAGACGCCCAACAGCGCGCAGGGCTTCTTCGTGTACGACTCCAAGAAGTCCGGCTCGACCACCACGTCACACCTGCGCTTCGGCCCGCAAGAAATCCATGCGCCCTACCTGATCCAGTCCGCCAACTTCATCGCCATCCACCAGTGGGTCTTCGTAGAACGCTATAACGTGCTGCCGATGGCCGAGCAGAATGCCGTGTTCCTCCTCAACAGCCCGTACGGGCCGGATGAGGTCTGGGATCAGCTGCCTCGCTCGATGCAGCAGCAGATCATCGACAAGAACCTGCGCTTCTTCGTTATCGACGCGTACAAGGTCGCCAAGGACACCGGCATGGGCGTGCGCATCAACACCATCATGCAGACTGCCTTCTTTGCCATCTCCGGCGTCCTGCCCCGCGATGAGGCCATCGATAAGATCAAGGAATCCATCCGCAAGACGTATGGCCGCCGCGGTGAAGCCGTCGTGCAGCAGAACTTCGCAGCCGTGGATCACACGCTGGCTCACCTGTACGAGGTGCATTACCCGCGCCAGGTCACCAGCAAGATCGAGATGCCGCCCATCGTCAACGAGAACGCGCCGGAGTTCGTCAAGAACGTGACCGCGCCGATCATGGCGGGCCTGGGCGAGCTGCTGCCTTCCTCCATGCTGCCGGCGGACGGCACCTGGCCGACCGCGACGACGCAGTGGGAGAAGCGCAACATCGCGCTGGAAATCCCCGTTTGGGATCCGAGCATCTGCATTCAGTGCGGCAAGTGCGCATTCGTCTGCCCGCACGCGGCCATCCGCACGAAGGTCTACCCGCCGGAGACGCTGGCCGGCGCGCCGGAAACCTACAAGGCCGTTGACTACAAGAGCCGCGACCTGCCCGGCATGAAGTACACCGTCCAGGTAGCGCCGGAAGACTGCACGGGCTGTGGGCTGTGCGTCGAGGCCTGCCCGGCCAAGAACAAGAGCGAGCCGCGGCTCAAGGCCATCAACATGGCCCCGCAGCCGCCCATCCGCTTTGCGGAACGCGACAACTTCGCGTTCTTCCTGGACCTGCCCGAGCTGGACCGCACGCTGCTGGCGCCCAACAATGTCAAGAACTCGCAGCTGCTCCAGCCGCTCTTCGAGTTCTCCGGCGCATGCTCCGGCTGCGGCGAGACGCCTTACGTGAAGCTGTTGAGCCAGTTGTTCGGTGACCGGGCCATCGTCGCCAACGCAACGGGCTGCTCCTCCATCTACGGCGGCAACCTGCCGACGACCCCGTGGAGCGTCAACAAGGAAGGCCGCGGGCCGGCCTGGGCCAACAGCCTGTTTGAGGACAATGCGGAGTTCGGCCTGGGCTTCCGGCTAACCCTCGACAAGCAATCTGAATTCGCCGCCGAGTTGGTACACAACCATCGGGATGTACTGGGCGACGAATTGGCGGATGCGCTGCTGAACGCCGACCAATCCACTGAGCGCGGCATCGTGGACCAGCGGGCCCGCGTAGCCGCTGTGAAGGAACGCCTCGTGAACGTAGGCGAGCCCTGGGCACAGCAGCTCGGCACGCTGGCGGACGCGCTGGTTAAGCGGTCCGTCTGGATCGTGGGCGGCGACGGGTGGGCGTATGACATCGGTTACGGCGGGCTGGACCATGTGCTCGCCTCGGGCCGCAAGGTCAACGTCCTGGTGCTGGACACGCAGGTGTACTCGAACACCGGCGGCCAGTCCTCCAAGGCCACCCCGCGCGCAGCCGTCGCCCGCTTCGCAGCCGCCGGCAAGCCGCTGCCCAAGAAGGACCTGGGCGCGATTGCGATGAGCTACGGCTCCATCTACGTGGCACAGATCGCCATGGGCGCGAACGATGCACAGACTGTACGCGCCTTCCTGGAGGCCGAGGCCTACCCCGGCCCCAGCCTGATCATCGCCTACAGCCACTGCATCGCGCACGGCATCAACATGACCAAGGGCCTGAACCAGCAGAAGCTGGCGGTGGACAGCGGCGCGTGGCCGCTCTACCGCTTCAACCCCCTGCTGGCGGAACAGGGGCAGAACCCATTGACGCTCGACTCGAAGGCGCCGAAGATCCCGCTCAAGGACTACATCTACAACGAAACGCGCTACAGCGCCTTGGCTCGCTCCGATGAAGAGCGTGCCGAGATGCTGCTGAAGCTGGCGCAGGCGGATGTAGAAAAACGCTGGAAGCAGTACGAGCAGTTGGCCGGCATCGCGTCGACGCCTGAGAAGTGACCTGCAAATGCAGGACGCTGGCTGCCCGTTGCGGGGTCGCCAGCGTCCTGCATCTGTCGTCCTTCGTCATTATAGGAGATATCCCATGACTGACCTGACCACGACTTACATGGGTCTGACCCTGAAGAACCCCATCGTGCCCTCGGCGTCGCCGCTCTCAAAGTCGATTGGCGGCATCGCGCGCATGGCGCAAAGCGGCGCGGCCGCGGTGACGCTGTATTCGCTGTTCGAGGAGCAGATTGACATCGAATCCCTGGCGCAGCATCACTTCCTGGAGCAAGGCTCCTACAGCTACGCCGAAGCCCTGACCTATTTCCCCAAGTCCATCGAGTACTACCGCGGGCCCGAGGAATACCTGGACCTGATCCGTCAGGCGAAGGCGGAGGTAGACATCCCGATTATCGCCAGCCTGAACGGCGTCACCCCCGGCGGCTGGATCGAGTACGCGCACATGATGGAACAGGCGGGCGCCGACGCCATCGAGTGCAACGTCTATCTCATCCCGACCCGGCTCGACCAGGACGCGGCTGCGATCGAAAACGTCTACCTGGAGATTCTTCAGGGAGTCAAGGCCGCGGTCAAGGTGCCGGTCGCGATGAAACTCAGCCCCTTCTTCAGCTCGCTGCCCAACATGGCCTACCGGCTGGACCGGGCAGGTGCGGATGGCCTCGTGCTGTTCAACCGCTTCTATCAGCCGGACCTGGACCTGGAAGAACTCACCGTCGTGCCCAACCTCGTGTTGAGCCGCTCCGCCGAGATGCGGCTGCCGCTGCGCTGGATCGCCATCCTGTACGGCCACATCAACGCGTCGATGGCGCTGACCACCGGCGTCCACACGCCCGAAGATGTCGTCAAGGCTGTCATGGCCGGGGCAGACATTGCGAATGTCGCGTCGGTGCTGCTGGAACAGGGCGTGGATAAAATCACAGACCTGGTGGCCGGCCTTCAGCAGTGGATGGAACTGCACGAGTACGAGTCGGTGAGCCAGATGAAGGGCGCACTGAGCCAGCGCGCCTGCCCGGAACCGGCGGCCTTCGAGCGCGCCAACTACATGAAGGTGCTGGGCAGCTGGCACTAGGTTTCTATCCGGAAATGGGCTCTGGCCGGTCTCCGACCGAGCCAGGGGCACGATGTGCTGTGGCTTCGCCACAGCCGAGACCGGCCCCAGCGGTTTTCGGATAGGCGCTAAGGGCGCCTGACAAGACAGGTGCTATCAGGGCGAGGTGACCTCGCCTCTACGAGCTACCTTCCCATCGTCCATAGGTCCCCGAAGCCTCATGCCAGCAGGCTTCGGGGACTTATGCCAACCGGCCCTCTCTGTGTTCCGTTTCTTCCGTAGCTACACTACGCGCCCTCTATCTGGCGCACCGCTTCCTCCGGCGAAACATGCGTATAAATGACCGACATGAGGCCGGGCAAGTACTTCTCCATCATCAGGCAGTTCGTATAAACCACCGGCCGGATGAGATCGGGCACGACCGGCACATTGGTGACGTCGATGCTCGTCTTGAAGCGCACCTCGCCATCGGAGAAGTCCATCTCGAAGTTGCCCAGCGCCATCGCATAGTTCGCTCGCGTGATGAATTCCGCCACGGCCAGGCGGCTTTCCTCCGGAATGGCGAGCGGCGCAACCGAATAGAACAACACCTGTTCCAGGTCTTTCGTGACACGCACCTGGGCGAAGCAGTTCCACCTGGCATTCTTCCCCTGAAAGGGCAGGCGCAGCAGCGGGCGGTCGGGCAGCTTCTCGAAGGCCCATTCATCTGCGCGGAAGAAAGCCATCAGCCTCTCCAGCACGCGCGTCGGGTCTCGCTGGATGCTTTGGTCGGCAGACCGCGCCTGTCCGGCGGCCTGTGAACGTACGGGCTGCATCGAGATGACCGTCGCGCCCATTTCGCCCATCACGTCGTACAGGCCCTCAAGCGCGGACCGTACCGCTTCAAAGCGTGGGTCGAATTCATCGCGTGCCCGGTGCGTGATGCTCGCCTGTTCCCCCGCACTGTTGGTGATGACTAACGTCGTCGCAGCCTCGCTGCCCGGCTCCTTGCCGCCAGTCGTTGTGCTCACAGCCAACACATCGGCGATAATGCACTGCTCGAACAAGGCATCTGTTTGCTCCAAACTCAGGCTGCACGCGTAGACTTCCTCGTTGCCAGACAGGTCAACTACCTTGATGACCGTCGAACCATTGCCGCGCACCGTGATGCGCTTGCCGCCCCAGGCCCCGCGCAGATCATCCAGAACCAAGAGCGCATCGCGCCAGGTGCTGCGCTCGCCCAGGAATATCTCCGTCAGATTCTCCACTTTGCGCTCCTCTACATCATCCATTTTCGGTCGCAGTCTACCAACAGCCGCGCCGGGATTAGGTGAGCCACATTCCGGCAGACCTTAAGGGTAGCTTTGCACACAACGGGCAGCGGAGGTGTGCTATAATGCAGCCCTGCATGACTCTGGAGCCCGAAACCGATCAAGAGATTGACCCCATGCCCAGATTCGACTATGTGCGCGCAACCAGCATTGCGCACGCCCAGGCACTGTTGGCTGAGCCGGACGTGCGCAGCCGCGTGCTCGCCGGCGGCACGGACCTCCTGCTGCTCCTGCGCGAGGGCCAAACCCCCTGTGACCGCGTCGTGGATATCACCCAGATTGCGGAGCTGCACCGGATTCACTGCCAGGACGGCTGCGTCATCATCGGTGCGGCAGCCACCTTCAGCGAGATCATCGCGTCGGACGTGGTCAACGCAACCGCGCCATTGCTCGTCGCAGCCTGCCGGTCTGTCGGCGCACCGCAGATTCGCAACATGGGCACGCTCGGCGGCAACGTCGCCAACGCGGCCGCGTGCGCGGATTCGCTGCCCGCGCTGGTGTGCCTCGATGCAGTCGCCCATGCACAAACTGACGGCGCAGAGGTGCGCTGGCCTGTCAGCGAGTTTGTGACCCGCCCCAACCGCACACAGTTGCCGCCGGCCGCGCTGCTGACCGCGCTGAGCTACCGCGTGCCTCCGCCGGACAGCCGCAGCGTGTTCCTCAAGCTGGGACGGCGCAACGCACTCGCCATCTCGCGGCTGACCGTCGCAGCGTTGGGCCGTGTCGTCGATGGCCGCATCGCAGAGACGCGCGTCGTGCCCGGCTCCGCGACGCCGCAGATTCACCGCTTCGCAGAGACCGAAGGCACGCTGCTGGGCCGGGAGCCGACCGCCGCGCTGTGCATGGAGGCGGGAGAGGTGGCCGTGCGGGAGATGAGCGGCATCACCGGCCGGCGGTGGTCCAGCGAATACAAAGAACCCGCGCTGGCCGCGCTCGTGACGCGTGCGCTGCTGCACGTTTTTGGCCTGGCGGAGCAGATAACAGGAGAGGCCCCATGAACATCACGTTCACATTGAACGGGCAGACGGTCAGCGCGGACGCGCCCGCGGACATGACGCTGCTCCACTTCCTGCGCGACGTCCTGGGGCTGACCGGCACGAAGGAAGGGTGCAGCGTGGGCGAGTGCGGCGCGTGTTCCGTGCTGCTCGACGGCCGGCTGGTCAACTCCTGCCTGGTGCTGGCCCCGCAGACCGATGGCCGGCAGGTCGTGACCATCGAGGGGATTCGCGGGCCGGATGGCGGGCCGAACGACCTGCAGCAGGCGTTCATCGACCACGGCGCGGTGCAGTGCGGCTACTGCATCCCAGGGATGGTGCTGGCGGGCGAGGCGCTGCTGGCGCAGACGCTCGCCCCCACCCGCGCGGACATCCGCGAGGCCATTGCGGGCAACCTGTGCCGCTGCACGGGCTACCAGCAGATTGTGGATGCCATCGAGGCAACGGCGGCAGAACGGTTGAAGGTTGGAAGGTTGAATGTTGCAGGTTGACGGGCTACAAGTTGCAGATGCGAAGGTTGCATGTTGCAGGTTGATGGATGAGCGTGGCAGACCGCAAACTTGTTACCTGTAACCTTCCAACCTGCAACCGTAACAAGGGGGCATCGTGACCGACACACGCTACATCGGCAAGCCCGCGACGCGGGTGGACGCACTGGAGAAGGTGCTGGGCACCGCGCAGTACGCAGGCGACCTGCACCCCCCGGGCATGTTGTATGCGCGCTGCCTGCGCAGCACGCTGCCGCACGCGCGCATCCTCCGGCTGGACGTCACGCCCGCGCTACAAGTGCCCGGCGTGCACGCCGCGATCACCGGCGCGGATTTCGTCAATCACGGCCGGTTCGGCTTCCCCGTCGCCGATATGTACATGCTGGCCCATGAGCGGGTGCGCTACGTGGGCGATGCGATTGCCGCGGTCGCGGCAGAGAGCGAAGCCGCGCTGGCCGCGGGGCTGGCCGCGATTGTCTGCGAGCTGGAGCCGCTGCCCGCAGTCTTTGACCCGGAGGCCGCGCTCGACCCATCTGCGCCGCTCGTCGGAGAACAGCCGTGGGAGGCTGCGACCGAGCCGCGCGGCAACCTGCTCGCGTCCGACATCGTGCGCCTGGGCGATCCCGAGGCGCTGCTCGCCGCCTGCGAGGTCGTGCTGGATGAGCACTTCAGCACTGCGCACCAGGAACACGCCTACCTGGAGACGGAGGCCGCGCTGGCCGAGCCCTGGCCGGATGGGACGGGCGTCACGGTGCATTCCTCCAACCAGAGCCCGTTCATCAACCGCGACACCCTGTGCCGGACGCTCGGCCTCGACCCGCAGCACGTTCGCGTGATTCAGCCGCCCGTCGGCGGCGCGTTCGGCGGCAAGGATGACCTGCTCTACCAGACCTCCGGCCAAGTCGCCAGGCTCGCCCTGCTGACCGGCCGGCCCGTCCGCATGACGTTCTCGCGCGAAGAGTCCATGATTGCGTCGTACAAGCGCAATCCCATGCGCGTCCACATCCGCCTGGGCGCAGGCCGTGACGGCACGCTGGCCGCCAGCAAGATCGACCTGCTGGTGGACAGCGGCGCGTATGCCGCCATCACGCCCTTCGTCGCCTGGCGCGGCACCATCCACGCGATGGGTCCGTACCGCTATCGCGCGTGCCATGTGGACACGCGCGTCGCATACACGAACAACGGCTATACCGGCGCGTTCCGCGGGTTCGGCAACACGGAGGTCACGACCTGCATCGAGCAGGCGATGGACGACCTGGCCGCCCGACTCCACATGGACCCGATCGACCTGCGCCTCGCCAACTGCCTGCGGCCCGGCGACGAGACGGTCCACGGCCAGCCGCTCGGTGACGATGTCGCGCTGGTCGAATGCCTGCAACAGGTGCGTCACGACTCGGACTGGGATCGTAAGCGCCGCGAGTGGCTCGGTCAGGAGACCGGCCAC
>DAOUGK010000575.1:0-9658 GCA_034429055.1 Anaerolineae bacterium
CGCGGGCACGCGGATTGCCACGCTCGACGAGGTGCTGGACCTGCTGAAGGGCAAGCTGCTCGTCAACATCGAAATCAAGGCGCTGGACTCGGCCACGATGGGCCTGGGCGCGGATGTGGTCAAGGCCGTGCGGGAGCACGACATGGTGGACCAGGTGGTCATCAGCTCGTTCAACCCGCTCGCGCTGCGCCGCGCCAAAGTTGCCGGCCCCGAAATCGAGGCCGGTCTGCTGCTTGCGCCCGACCTGCCCGGCTGGACACGCTGGGCCTTCACGCGCAGCTACAGCAAGGCCAACGGCCTGCACCCGGAGCTGCCGATGGTGGATGCTGCGTACATGGCTCAGGCCGCGCGGCTCAAGCTGCCCGTGCGCGTCTGGACGGTCAACGAGCCGGACGACATGCAGCGGATGATCGACCTCGGTGTGGATGCCATCATCACCGACTATCCCGACCGGCTGGTCGAGCTGCTCAAGTAGGACGGGTTGGCAACCCGTCCTACCGTGTAATTCCAACGAGTCCTTGATAATTCAGCCAGTCCGGCTCCTTCGACTGCGGGCGTCCCTGTGCCAGGCGCAGCCTGGCCCTGACGCCCTCTGCTCAGGATGCGCCGCAACCAAGTTATCAAAGACGGGTTGGCAACCCGTCCTACCGCACTTTCGAGGGAGTTTGCATGACCCAGCCAAAGCCTGACCCGTCCGACCTGCTGGCCTTCTTCGCACCGCGTGGAGTCGCGGTCATCGGCGCGAGCCGCGACCCTGAGAAGCTGAGCTACGGCGTCATCCGCAACCTGCTGGACCCGGACCGCCCCTATCCCGGGCCGGTCTATCCGGTCAACCCGAAGGCGGATGAAATCCTCGGCCTGCGCTGCTACGGTGACATTGCGAGCGTGCCCGATCCGGTCGAGCTGGCCGTCCTGATTATCCCGGCGGCCGCGGTCAGCCCCGCGCTCGACGCGTGCGGTCGCCGCGGCGTCAAGGCGGCCATTGTCATATCCGGCGGCTTCCGCGAGGTCGGCGCGGAGGGCGCGGCCCGCGAGCGCGAGATGGTCGCCGTCGCCCGGCGTTACGGGATGCGCGTGATGGGCCCGAATGGCATCGGCGTCATCGACACCCATACCCCGCTGAACACGACCTTCGTCAAGGGCATGCCGCCCGCCGGGCATATCGCGTTCCTGTCGCAGTCAGGCGCGCTCTGCGGCGGCGTCATTGACTGGACCATCGGCGCGGGCATCGGCTTCAGCCGCCTGCTCAGTGTGGGCAACGAGGCGGATGTCAACGAGACGGACGTGCTGCCGGTCCTGGCCGAGGACCCCGCCAGCCGGGTCATCACGCTTTACCTGGAAGACGTCAAGGGCGGCCCGCAATTCGTCCATGCGCTGCGCCATGCAGCCGCGGTCAAGCCTGTCCTGGCGCTCAAGTCCGGGCGCACGGCCGGCGGGCAGGCCGCGACCGCTTCGCACACCGGTGCGCTCGCGGGCGTCCACGCGGCCTTCCGGGCTGCGTGCCGGCAGACCGGCGTGCAGGAGGTCGAGACCGTCCAGGCCCTTTTCGATGCTGCGCTCGCGTTCGCCTACCAACCGCTGCCCCGCGGCAACCGGATTGCGCTGTTGACCAACGCGGGCGGGCCCGCCGCGCTGGCCGCGGATGCGCTGGAAGGCGCGGGCCTCCGGCTGGCGCGCACCAGCCCGGAGACGCAAGCGCAGCTCCGGGCCATCGTCCACCCGGACGCGCAGGTGGCCGGGCCGGTGGACCTATTGGGCGGCGCGGATGCCGCGGGTTATCGCGCCGCGCTCGATGTCGTCCTGGCCGATCCGGTCTGCGACGGCGTGCTGGCGATCCTCGTCCCGCAGGCGCTCATCAACCCGCCGGCGGTCGTTGAGGCGTTCGGCGCGGCCGCGGCTGCCCAGGCCGGACCGCGCAAGCCGGTGCTTGCCTGCCTGATGGGCCAGGCCAGCCTGGCCGAAGCCACCGCGGCCGCGCACCGGCTGGAACTGCCGGCCTACACCTTCCCGGAGGATGCGGTCCGCGCGTTCGGCGCCCTGTGGCAGCGCGCGGCCTGGCTCCGGCGGGCGGACACGCCCGGCGTGTCGCCCGAAGCAGAACACGCGGAGCGCGTGCAGCGGGCGCGTGCGCGCCGCGACGTGCAGAACGCGCTGCTCATCCATCGGGGTGCAGGCCGCGCCGCACTCGACGCGGCCGCGTGCCGTCCGCTGCTGGAAGCCTACGGGCTGCCCGTCCCGCCGGAAGGCCTGGCGCTCGACCCCGCGGACGCGGTCGAGTTTGCAGAACGCATCGGGTATCCCGTCGCGCTCAAGCTCATCAGCCCCGACATCCTCCACAAGAGCGACATCGGCGGCGTGCTGCTCAACGTGGCGGACGCCGAGGCGGTGCGGGCCGGATTCACCGCTATCATCGACCGCGCGCACGCTGCACACCCCGGCGCGCACGTCCGCGGGGTGCAGGTGCAGAAGATGGTCACGGGCGGGCAGGAGATCATCATCGGCGTCAAGCGCGACCCGACGTTCGGTCCCCTGGTCATGTTCGGGCTGGGCGGCATCTATGTCGAGGCGCTGGCAGATGTCAGCTTCCGCCTCGCGCCCCTGACGCACGCCGACGCAGAGGAGATGATCGATGAAGTACGCTCGGCGCGGCTGTTAAGCGGGCTGCGCGGGGCCGCGCCCGCGGACCGTGCCGCGCTGGCCGATGCGGTCGTCCGGGTGGGCCGGCTCGCCGCCGACCATCCCGAGATTGCTGAACTGGACATCAACCCGCTCCTGGTGCTGTCCGCCGGCGAGGGGGTTCTGGCGGTCGATGCGCGGATTATCCTGGAGTAAGAGGGCGTTTGAAAAGTCCGAACCCATACTCACGCAAAGGCGCCAAGGGCGCAAAGAGCGCCAGAAACGCTTCGCCCTGTAAATTCTTAGGGCTCGTAAAAGAATAAGTTCCGCCGCTGGCACGGTCGGAGACCGGCCAGAGCAGGAAGTAATACTTTTACAGACCCTTAGCGTTCTTAGCGGCTTTGCGTGAGCTTTTCAAACAGTTTCTGAGATACATCTGACCATGTCACGCCTGACCTGCACCGACCTTAACCTGCTCCGCCGCGTGCCATACTTCGCCCGGCTGCCGGAGGAGGTGCTGGCCGCGCTCGCAGCCGCCGCGGTGCAGCGCGAGTACAGTCGCGGGCAGGTGATCTTCCTCGAAGGCGACCCCTGCGCGGGGCTGCACATCGTCGCGGCCGGCGAAGTCAAGGTCTTCAAGCTCTCGCCCCAGGGCCGCGAGCAGATTCTGCACCGTTTCCGCCTGGGCGACACGTTCAACGACGTTGCCGTGCTGGACGGTGGCCCGAACCCGGCCAGCGCGGCCGCGCTCACCGACGCCGCCTTGTGCATCATCAGCCGCGCCGACATCCGCCGTCTTGCAGAGCGCCATCCATCCCTCGCCTGGGCCTTGATCGAGAGCATCGCCGGACGCACGCGCCACCTCGTCGCCATGGTCGAGGACCTGTCGCTGCGCTCCGTCAAGGCGCGGCTGGCCCGCCTGCTGCTGGCGGAGGCCGCGCGCACCGAGGGCCTGGGGGATATCGACCGCAGCCAGATGGTCACGCAGGCGGAGATGGCGGCCCGGCTCGGCACGGTGCGCGAGATGATCGGTCGTGCGCTGCGCGACCTGGCCGATGAGGGACTGATCGAGTTCAACCGCCACCGCATCGTCGTGGTGGACCGCGCCGGACTGGTGGCGGTGGCGGAAGGGATGTGAGGCGAGCGGGGCAGGCCGTGCTACTTCGATGACCCGGCCAGCATGCCCTGGATAAACCACTTCTGAAACGTGAGGAAGAAAAGCAGCACCGGCAGCATGGCAATCACCGCGGCCGCATTCAGCCCCCCGTAATTCTCCCCCCACGAAGCGATAAACCCCAGCAGCGCGGCCGGCACGACCATCAGCGTGCGCTTCGTAGTAAAGGCAAACGAGAACAGATAGTTATTCCATGCGCTGATGAGCGTGAAGATGCCCACCGCGATGAGGCCGGGTGCGGCCAGGGGCACCGCGATGCGCCACAGCGCCTGCAGCGGGCCGCAGCCGTCAATCAGCGCGGCCTCCTCGATTTCGCGGGGGATCGATAGCATGAAGCCGCGTATCATCCAGGTGCAATACGGCAGCGAGAAGACCGTGCTCGCGAGGATCACGGCAAAGAGCGTGTTGTAAAGCCCGATCACGCGCATGTACAAAATGAGCGGCACGAGCACCGCGATTGCCGGCACGAGGGGCAGGACGAGCAGCACAATGCTGTAGCGCTTGCCGGGAAAATCGAAGCGCGCCAACGCATAGCCCGCCAGCAGCGACAACGGCAGCGTGAAGGCAATCGTACCGAACGAAATCAACAGGCTGTTCCTGATGTTGTTCTGAAACCCCGTCTGAAACAACGTCAGGTAGTGCTGCAACGTGAACTGGCGCGGGAAGAAGTCCAGGTTGCCGAGCGGCACCACGGAGGTCCGCCAGCCCCAGTAGACCGGGAAGATGATCATAATCGCGATGAACAGGCTGCCAATCCAGGCGAGGACGAAGCGTGTGCGTCTCATGTTATGCCGATTCTCCTTGCCCGAGCACGCGCAGGTAGAAAATCATCAGAATCACCGACAGGAGGATCAGGGCAATGCCGATGGCCGATGCCAGGCCGATGTTGAAATAGAGGAAGGCCTCTTTGAACAGGCGCACCCCCGTGACTTCGGTGCCATAGCCGGGCCCCCCCTGTGTCAGCGCATACACGCCCTCCGCATCCTGGATCGTATAAATACTGATGAGCAGGAGCGCGGAGAACAGCGGCGCACGGGTGAGCGGCAGCGTGATATACCTGAACTGGTCCCACAGCCCCGCGCCATCCACCCGCGCAGACTCGTAGAGTTCCACCGGAATGGCCGTGATCCCCGCGGCAATCAACAACATCTCGAGCGGAAAACTCCGCCAGGCCGCGTGCAGAATGATAATCAGCCGCGAACCTGCCTCAGTCAGGGCGAGATAAACAGGATGTCCGAAAATCTCCTTCAGCAGCAGCGTGATCGGCCCGTTGCCCGGATTCAGCATCGTCTTGAACAGCACAGCCGTGACGATGGGCGCCAGCACCCAGGGGATCAGGAACAGGGTCCGCAACACACCCACCCCGCGGCGATTCGAGCTGATCAACAAGGCCGCAAAATAAGCCAGCGGGACCGACAGTGCGAGATTGCCGACCAGGTAGATCACCGTCGTCACAAGGTTTTGGCTGAAGCGCGATTCGTTGAAGAGGATCCGGAAGTTGCCCAGGCCGATAAAGGTTGAGACACCGGTCAGGTCCGTACGGCGCAGCCCGAAGTAGAACAATGAAATGAAGGGGAACGCCAGAAACGCCAGCAATATGATCACCAGGGGCGCCAGCAGGGCATAGGGCAAGGCGTTGCGGCGTATGTTATGGCGCAATTGCTGCCAGCGCGAGGGGGGCCGGCGCCGGGCCGCGGCTGTAGAGCTCGCTAAGGCCATCTTTACCTCTTTGGCGGGCACCGTGGTTCGCGCGCCCGGCTGACTGGGCGCGCGAACCACGGAGGGTTCAGTGTGTCATGCGCCAGCGCATGTTATGCGCCAGCGCACGTCATGCGCCAGCGCACGTCATGCGCCAGCGTACTTCGCGTTCCATTCCTCTTCGGTCTTCTGCAGCGTGGCCGCTACATCGGCATCCTTGGAAAGAATTTCCTGCATGGCCGCGGCGACCGAGTCCGCCAGTTCCGCATAGTACGGGGTGGGCGGCATCGGCTTGCCGTTCTTGGCCGCTTCCAGCCAGGTCTGATAGAACGCTGAGCTGTATTCGGGCGCCTCCCAGGCAGACAGGCGGCCGGGCAGCCCGGCGTCCGGATAGGTCTTCAGATTATCGGCCTGCATGATCGTCATCAGCAGCTTGAACGCCATCTCCGGCGCCTTGCTCAACTTATGGATGGAGAGGCACCAGGCATTCGTGAACTGCGCTCTGGCCGCACCGGGCTGCACCATGACGCCCGCCTTGCCCGGCTTGCACTCTGCCGTCGCAGGGAAGCAGTTCTCGTACATCCCGGCGGCCTGGACGCCGCCGATCCAGTAGCTGCCGTAACCCATGCCCTGCGCGACTTTGCCCTGGGTGAACTTGACAAAGATCAGGTCATCGTAGGTCGCTGTCGGGTCGTAGGCATAGGGGGGCGTGATCTTCCAGGTCTTCACGCAGTCGTACAGCCACTGAGCCGCCTTGATGCTGGGCTCGCCGGTGAGGCTGGCTTTCTTGGCCTCGGCATCGAAGAAGTCGCCGCCGTTGGCCCACACGATCGGCGCGTAGAACAGCTCAATCGTCGCGCGGCTTGGGCCGAGGTAGAGGCCCAGGCCCCAGATATCCTCATCGGCCTTCGTCAGCTTCTGGCCGGCCTCCACCACCTCTTCGAGCGTGGTGAATGGCTTGTCCGGATCCAACCCTGCCTGCGTGAACATCTCCCGGTTATAGACGTTCGTGCGGGTGTGTACGCCCGTCGCCAGGCCCACCTGCTGTCCGGCCACGCTGGCGGCCTTGTAGCCGGGGCTCCAGCTCAGGTCGTCCAGTTCACCGGCAGGCAGCGTGCCCAGCAGAGGGGTCAGGTCGATGTAGTCGCCCGTCTGCGCGTGTTTAGCCATGAGCTGCGGCGAGCTGAACATGAGGTCATGGTCTACACCGGCCGCCAGGTCCAGGATCGACTTCTGGTCGATCTGGTCCCACTTGATGGCCTCTTGCTCCACCTTCCAACCCGGATTCTCATCCTCGAACTGCTTGACAACCTTAGCCAGCCATTGCTGGTTGAGCTTGCCGCTCTCATCCGTCAGCAGCGAGTAGAATTCCGCCCACTTGACCGTGCCGCCGGTCGCCGCAGCCGGAGCCGCAGCCGGTTCTGCGCCCTCCGCGGGGGCCGCTGCGCCCGGTTGTGCTGCCGGCGCCGGCACGCAGCTCGCCAATGCAGCCGAAGTGCCCATAACACCAGCAGCCTTCAGAAAATCACGACGTGAGATTCTCATCATGCTTCTCCTTCCGTAAAATGAAGCGCTAGACACCGACAGTGTGGTAGGATTTGACAAGCTTGTGCGAACCTCAAGACAGGGGCGCCATCGTGTTGCGCCTGCGTCACCTCCTCTATGGAAAAGCAGACAAAGCCATCCGCTTGAGGCATGCGGTCATGGCATCACAACTGGCTATGCGGCAGTATAAGGCGGAGATGTATCGTATGTCAAGTGGTATGCGCGATGCCGGGCGCGATATCGGTCACCCTGCATGCTCCATGCGACAAAAGTCCCTGACAGGCGCGGGCCTTGCCTGCTATATTGAGCGTGAAATCAAGTGCGATAGGAAGTCCCATCATGTCCCAGACCATCCTGCCCGAGATCGATGAGGCCCTGTGCAACGGCTGCAGCAAGTGTCTGCCGGCCTGCGAGGCGGGCGCGCTCGCCCTGGTCGAGGGCAAGGCCGTGCTCGCGCGGCCCGATCGCTGCGAGTACGACGCGGCATGTGAACCCGCGTGCCCGACCGGCGCGATCCAGCTCCCTTTTGCCATTGTCCTCGGATAACGTCGGGCGACGTCAGGCAACGTCGGGCGGCATCAGGCAGCCTCCACCGGCCCGCTATCTGCATACCCACATCCCCTCGTTTTGTCCTTACCCCACCCTCGGCTATACTGCACCCGCGCGCATGACAGTTACCCGAACTCGGCGCGCCTCGTTTTCTATAGGCAGAATCCGCGGATCAGGATGAAGCGGTCAGTATGACCAAGACACAGTGGCGACAAGGTGCCGCCGTAGTCAAACCACACCGAAGCGGAGGCAACGGCAGGCGGCCCGAAGCTGAGGCGCAGCAGCCGATGTTCGCCGCTGGGCCGACCGTTCCGCCGGAGCAGCAGGCGGCGCACGTCGCCCGGCTCAACACCATCAAGGACCCGGGCCACTTCACGTACAAGGTGCCCGGCCTCCTGGCATGGCTGGCCCTCGGCATTGCCATCCTCGGCGCCATCCTCGCCCCGCGCGTGTTGGTCATGGCCGCGCAGGTGGCCGGCGTCTACATGATTCTGCGGCTCCTGGTCATCATCATCTTTTACCCCATCGGCATCCGCAAGATCCGGCAGGCCGAACAGCATGCCCGTGCGCTGCGCGGCAGGACGCGCGGGGCAGCCGCAGGCTTGCACCATGTCGTGCTGCTGCCCAACCTGGAAGAACCGGTCGAGGTGCTGGCCCGCACACTGCGCAGCCTCGCGGGCCAGGCCGACGCCCGCAGCCGGGTCACGATTGTCCTGGCGATGGAAGGGGCCGAGGCCGGCGCGCACGAGAAGGCGGAACAGCTCCGGACGCGCTTCGAAGGCTACTTTGCGCGCGTCCTCATTTCCATTCATCCCGCCGACCTGCCCGGCGAATCGCGCGGCAAAAGCTCCAATCAGGCGTGGGCCGCGCGCGTCGCCTACCGGGAGCTGGTGGAACGCGCCGGCATTCCGCTCGAAAACCTGACCCTGACCTCCTGTGATGCGGATTCGGTCCTGCACACCGATTATCTGGCCGAGATCGGACGCCAGTTCGTCGCAGACCCGGAGCGTTACACCTGCGTCTGGCACGCGCCGATGCGCCACATCAACAACCACTGGAATGTGCCCAGCCCGGTGCGGCTGCTCAGCTTCTTCTTCAACCTCGTTCAGGTCTCGGAGCTCACCGATCCGCTGTCTGTCAAGCTGCCCGTCAGTTCGTTCACTCTCAGCTTCAAGCTCGCAGACTCCGTGGGCTACTGGGATGTGTTTGCGCTGGCCGATGACTGGAATATGTTCCTGCGCTGCACCTTCGGCACACAGGGCCGCGTTCGGCTGCGGCCGGTCTTCCTGCCGACCGCAGGCGATGCAGTCACCGGCGCAAATCTCTGGCAGGCGCTCGCGAATTTCTACCGGCAGCGGCTGCGGCATGCCTGGGGCTGTCAGGATGTCGGGTATGTGCTCCAGCAGTGGGGCCGCTGGCCGGAGATGCCGCTGGGCCGCAAGAGCCTGTACCTGTTCAAGGTCGTACACGACCACGTGGTCTTCACGACCGCGGGCCTCATCATCGGGGTCGGCTCCGTCGTCCTGTTCCTCGAAAACGGACTGCTCGGCGTGGTGCAGCCCATCCCGGGCCTGTATACCATCCTGTTCCAGGCCGGCAACATGCTCAACGCGGTCGCAATCTCGGCTGAGGTGCTGTACGAGCACCTGAGCACGCGCCGGGCCAGCGGCGGCTGGCGGCCGCGCAAGCTGCTCACAGACATCCTGCTCTGGCCTCTCGTGCCGGTGCTGACCATGCTCCTGGTCGCGCTGCCCACGATTCAGGCGCAAACGAAAATGCTCTTCGGCGCGCATCTGCACTTCGAGGTCACGCCGAAGCAAGTAGACTGACCGTAGGGGCGATCCTGCGTGATCGCCTTCGTACTGACACAGAAAATAAGGTGGTGCGTATGAGTTTCCCTCGATCGGGCGGCGTCTTATGTCATCCGACTTCCTTCCCGGGAAGATTCGGCATCGGCGATCTGGGCAAAGGGGCCTACGACTTCGTGGATTGGCTGGCTGCCGCGGGTCAACAGCTCTGGCAGGTCCTGCCGCTCGGCCCGACGGGCTATGGCGACTCGCCTTACCAGTGCTTCTC
>DAOUGK010000576.1:0-4803 GCA_034429055.1 Anaerolineae bacterium
TCCGGCAGGCGACCGCGGCGGACGCTGCGGCGCTGGCCGCGCTGGATGCCGAGCATGTGCGGCATTACGTTGCGCCGCCGGTGTTCATGGCCCCGCCTGCCGCTGAGGATGCAGCTGCGTGGGAAGCCTTCCTGGCGCGGCCGCGCAACAGCGCCTGGCTGGCGCTCAATGGGGACGCAGCCGCCGGCTTCATCCGGTTCGCGGGAGACGAATACGATGGCGTGGACCTGCTCGACGGCATGATCGGCATCAACGGCGCATACGTGCGGCCCGGCTATCGCGGGCGCCACGCGGCCGCCGCAATCCTCCATGCGGGCCTGCGCCACTATGCCGCGCTCGGCTTCCCCACATGCGCGGTCAACTTCGAGTCGTTCAACCCGGAGGCCGCGGGCTTCTGGCCGCGCTATTTCACGCCGGTCTGCCTGTCGCTGATGCGGATGCCGGAGAACCCGCGCGCCGCGGGTTGACGGGGCGGGGCGATGTTGTAGGGCGGATTGGCAATCCGCCCTACGGGTGACAACCTCTACCGGCCGCCGAACAGGCCGCCCAGCCCGCCGAGGCTGCCCAGGTCCAGGCTCTTGCCCGCCGCCAGGTTGTCCACCTGGCCGGCCAGGTTCGGCGGCAGCTTCGACTTGATAAAATCGAGCACGGTGTTGACCGCAGTCTGCGCCTGTGCTTCGGTGATGCCGGATTTCTGCGCCACGAGTTTGATGAGTTCGTCCATGTAACCCCTCCACTGAAAATGGTCCAGGACGGGTTGACAACCCGTCCTACAATGTTTATCGTGCCGTAAGGCGCAAGCATTGTACCCGCCTTTCCCCCATCAACCTGTGAGCCTCGTTCCCGAATCCGGCGATCCGTGCCCGGCGAACCTGCCTGCCTTGCTCCGTTTGACGAGTCTGGCGCTTTGAAGCACAATAGCGCCCAAGAACTCAATGAGGAGGCAGCCCTTATGAGCCAGAGTCGGCTTGGAGTCATGGCCCCCTTGCCCGAGGGGCCGGAAGAAGCCCTGCAGAAGGTTGCGGATTTCGGGTTCCCAACCTGTCAGGTAGTCTGCTGGGACAACAGCCTGTTCACCGATGCGATTGCCGACCGGCTGGCCGCGACCGCCGACCGGCTCGGCATCGAGATTACGACGTTGTGGACGGGTGCGCCGGGGCGCTATGTCTGGAACTTCATCGAAGGGCCGACGACCATCGGCCTCGTCCCGCCGGCGATGCGCAGGGAGCGCGTCGCCGTGCTGAAGCAGGGCTCCGATTTCGCACGGCGCGTCGGCATCCCCAGCATTACGACTCACGTCGGCTTCATTCCCGAAAGCCCGAGCGACCCGACCTATGGCGAGGTCGTCGCTGCGCTCCGGGAGGTGGCCGAACACTGCCGGGCGAATGGACAGGAGTTCTGGTTCGAGACGGGCCAGGAGACGCCCATCACGCTGCTGCGCACCATCGAGGATGTCGCCACGGGCAACCTGGGCATCAACCTTGACCCGGCCAACCTGCTGATGTATGGCAAGGCCAACCCCGTCGATGCGCTGGATGTGTTCGGCAAGTACGTCCGCGGCGTACATGCGAAGGACGGCGAGTATCCCACGGATGGCCGCAACCTGGGCCACGAGAAGGCGCTCGGCGAGGGCCGCGTCAACTTCCCGGCCCTCGTTGCAAAACTGAAGGCGCTGGGATTCAGCGGCGCGCTCACGATTGAGCGTGAGATCTCCGGTCCGCAGCAGATTGCCGATATCCGTCGCGCCCAGGCGTTCCTCGCGACGTTGATCGAATAGATCGTGCCTCACCCCTGGCACGGTGTGCTGTGGCGAAGCCACAGCCGAGACCGGCCAGAGCAATGCTAGGATAGATACTGGGTTCGTGCCATCGGATCAAACCAACCATTACCAGCCAGGAGACCTATCGTGACACACAATATGCAACGGCGCCTGCGTGGGGGCATGATTGGCCTGGGCTTCATGGGCCGGCATCACGTGGGGCAATACGAGAAACTGCCCCAGGTGGAACTCGTCGCAATTGCAGACCCGGACCCTATCCGGCTGCACAACAAGGCGACCGTCGCGGGCAACATCGACCTGCCGCAGCCGAAGATTAACTTCGAGACGCTGCAGGCGTATGCCGATGGCCGCGACCTGATTGCCCAGGCGGATGTCGATTTCGTGGACATTGCGACGCCAAGCCATCTGCATGCGGAGATGGCAGTGCTGGCCGCGGAGGCCGGGCGGCATGTCATCGTCGAGAAACCGATGGCCCTCAGTTCTGCGGATGCGGAGCGGATGATTGCCGCGGCGCGGGCCAACAACGTCCGCCTGATGGTCGCCCAGGTCGTGCGCTTCTGGCCGGAGTATCTCTACCTGAAGGAAGTCGTCGCCAGCAAGCGGCTGGGCCGGCTGATGCACGCCGAGTTCATCCGCCGCGGCAGCCGCCCCCGCTGGTCCTGGCGCAAATGGATGTCGCAGGTCGAGTGCAGCGGCGGCGCACCGTTCGACCTCCACATCCACGACGTCGATTATGTCCACTATCTACTGGGCGAACCGCAGCGGGTTTCGGCCCGCCACGTCGTCTCACCCGAAGAGACGGGCCACGACCTCATCACGGCACAGTTCGAGTACGCCGATGGCCTGACCGTGACCGTGGACGGCGGGTGGTATGCGCCGGCACGTTACGGCTTCTATTCGGCCTATGAAGCCGTCTTCGAACGGGGCATCGTGCGGTATCATGGCGGCGCACAGCCGACGCTGACCGTGATGCACAACGACACCGACGAAGTCGAGATCCCGACCGTGAACGGCGACCCCTACGAAGCCGAAATCGTCTTCTTCGTCCGCTGTCTCCAGAACAACTGCGACCCGGCCGAGCAGCACCCACCGGAGAGCTCGCTGGCTGCGGTGCGGCTGGTGGAGCGCGAGCTGGCAGGCGCCTGAACTGCCAGGCAGCTCACCCGATCGGGACCTTCCGCGCTCGACGCCATGCGCGAGGGGTGCATTCCACTTTCGGGGCGAACGCGGCCATCGCGAATAATCGAATCAGCCCACGAATACGCGAATCGCGTACGTCGCGGCGGCGCCATTCGTGTATTCGTGCCCAGCGCCGCTGCGCCATCCGCGTATTCGCGATGGCCGCGTTCGGCCGCAAGCTGAAATGCAGCCGTGTGCGGGTGCGGAAGGTCTCGTCGCGTCACCACATGGTATAATACGCACAAACGATCGACTGTGCCTGCGACAAGGCACAGTGCATCCTGCAACGAGGCTGTGCAATGGCGGCACTCAAACGGCTCATCCACTACCTGCGTCCCTACGCGCTCACCCTGATCGTCACCAGCGTTATCATCCTGCTCAATACGGGCATCGGTTTGCTCCCCCCGCTCTTCCAGCGCGCCATCGTCGATGATGTGATCGGCGCGCGGCAGCTCGACCGTCTGCTGCCCCTGATTGTCGGGCTGATCGTCGTATATGCCCTGTCGGCGGTCACGGAGTTCGGCGACCAGTACCTGCGGCACACCGTCGGGGAGCGGTTCCTCTACGACCTGCGCGTACGCATCTACGACCACCTGCAGCGGCTGTCGCTGGCCTTCTTCGAGCGCACCTCCACCGGCGAACTGATGTCGCGCGTCAGCAACGATGTCAACGCACTGGAGCAGTTCGTCACGCACGGGACCATCCTCACCGCGGTCGCAGCCATCCGGCTGGTCGGTGCGGCGGTCGTGCTGCTGACGCTGGAATGGCGGCTGGCGCTGGTTGCGCTGCTGCCCGTGCCGTTCATCGCGATCGGGCTCCGTTACTTCAACCGCCGGGCGCGGCCCATCTACCGCCGGGTGCGCGACCGGCTGGGCGACATCAATGCGCGACTGCAGGACGACCTGGCCGGCATCCGGGTCATCCAGGCGTTCGGCCAGGAAGAGGCGGAGCTGACGCGCTTCCGCAATATCAGCAGCACCTACATGGCCGAGCGCATCGCTTCCATCCGCACCTGGTCCAGCTTCTTTCCGGGGTTGGGCTTCCTGGCCGCGCTGGGCGGCGTGCTGGTGCTGGGCGCAGGCGCGGGGATGGTTGTGCAGGGCCAGCTCACGCTCGGCACGCTCGTCGCGTTCCTCTCGTACATTGTGTCATTCTACGAGCCGGTGCGCCGCCTGACCGACATCGACAACATTCTCCAGCAGGCCGGCGCGGCTGCCGACCGCATCTTCGAACTGCTCGACGAACTGCCGCAGATCCAGGATGCGCCCGGAGCGGTGGCGCTGCCGCAGGTCGAGGGCGAAGTGACGTTCGATGACGTTCACTTCAGCTACAGCGAGGGCGACGAGGTGCTGCACGACGTGGACTTCCATGTGGCGCCGGGCGAAGTCGTTGCGCTCGTAGGGCCGAGCGGCGCGGGCAAGACGAGCATCGCCAACCTGCTGTGCCGCTTCTACGATCCCACCCACGGCAGCGTACGCCTGGACGGCCACGACCTGCGCGAGGTGCAGTTGCGCTCGCTGCGCAGCCACGTTTCGGTGGTGCTGCAGGATACGTTCCTGTTCAACGCCAGCGTGCGCGAGAACCTGCTGTATGGCAAGCCGGATGCGACGGAGGATGAACTGGTCGCGGCGACGAAGGCTGCCTACGCGCACGACTTCATCCTCGCGCTGCCTGAGGGGTATGACACGGAAATCGGGGAGCGGGGCGTGAAGTTGAGCGGCGGCCAGCGGCAGCGGCTCGCGCTGGCCCGCGCCATCCTGACGGACCCCCGCATCCTGATCCTGGATGAGGCGACCTCGTCGGTGGATGCGGAGGCGGAGTACCTGATCCAGCAGGCGCTCGAA
>DAOUGK010000577.1:0-4389 GCA_034429055.1 Anaerolineae bacterium
CACGAAGCCGTCCTGAACAGCCTCGTCTACCTTGGTTTCAACTGCGGTAAGGCTCCGTTCGATGAACCGGCTGTCCGCCAGGCGCTCTCGCATGCGGTCAACAAGGAAGAGATCGTGCAGGTGGCGCTCGGCGGCTTGGGTCAGGTTGCGGATGCGCCGCTGCCGCCCACCCTGCCGGGCTACTCGGCGGAACTCAGGTCACACGCGCTGGCCTATGACCCGGCCCAGGCGGAGGCGCTGCTGCAGGAGGCCGGGTTCCAGCGGGATGCAGCAGGCCAGTGGAGCCGGAACGGAGCAGCACTGACCGTCGTCCTGCTGACCTCCACCCGCGCGCCGAACGAGACGATCGCCACGCTGCTGCAGAGCCAACTGGCAGCCGTCGGTGTCGATGTCGAGATCCAGATGCTCGACTCGAAGGCGGTAATGGCCGCGACCACCGAGGGCGCATTTGACCTGCTCCTCTGGCGCTACGACTGGAACGACCCGGACGCGCTGAACATCTATCTCGGTTCCGACCGCATCGGCAGCACCAATCGCGTCGGCTACAGCAACCCGCAGGTGGATGCGCTGCTCGCACAAGGTGCGCAGGAGATGGACAAGACGGCGCGTACGAACCTCTACGTCGAGGCGCAGAAGCTGATCCTGGCCGACGCGCCCTGGCAGCCGCTATACTACCCGGTGGACATCATCGCGACCGGCAAGCGGCTACAAGGCGCGGAAGTCGGCTACATGGGCCGGCTGCTGCTCAACGACGCGACCGTTACCGACTGAGGCGCGGGAGATTCGTCCGTGATGTTGCTGCATCTGCTGCGGCGCCTGGGCGGCTCTGTGCTCGTGCTGATGTGCGTCAGCTTCATCACGTTCGCCGCGCTCGCGACCGCGCCGGGCGATGCCGCTGACACGCTGGCCGGCGATTCCGCCTCGCGCGAGCAGGCGGCGGAGCTGCGCGCAGCGATGGGCCTGGAGGGGCCTCTGCTCTCCCGCTACGGTGCATTCGCCTGGGGCGTGTTGACGCAGGCGGACCTGGGGGAATCGCTCATCAGCGGCCGGCCCGTTGCGGGCCTGCTCGCCGAGCGTTTCCCCTACACCGCGCTCCTTGCCGTGACCGCCATCCTGCTCTCCGCGGCGGCGGGCATGACCATCGGCACGATCGCGGCCCTGCGTTCCGGCACGCTGGTCGACCTGGGCATCATGGGGCTGACCGGGCTGGGGATGGCCGTGCCGAGCTTCTGGAGCGGCCTGCTGCTCATCCTGGTGTTCTCCCTGAAGCTGGACTGGCTGCCCATCGTGGGCGCGGGCAGCGCGCGCCACCTCATCCTGCCCGCCATGACGCTGGCCCTGCCGACCACCGCAGTCATCGCGCGGCTGATGCGCTCCGGTCTGCTCGAAACGCTTGGCAGCGACTACGTGCGCACCGCACATGCTAAGGGGCTGCCCCGTCGCCAGGTGCTGGGACGGCACGTCCTGCGCAACAGCCTGCTGCCTGTCATCACCCTGCTTGGTCTCCATCTCGGCCATCTGTTGGGGGGCTCGTTCATCGTAGAGTCTATCTTCGGCTGGCCGGGGCTGGGACGGCTCATCGTGCAGGCCATCTTCGACCGCGACACGCCGGTCGTGCTGGGAGCTGCGCTGGTGATTGCCGCCATCTATCTGATTATCAATCTCCTGGTCGATCTGGCGCATGCCTGGCTGGACCCGCGCGTTGCCGAGGAGGCGGTCTAGCGATGGCTGTGCGTTCGATCACATCGCCGGCGACCTGGCTCCGACGTGGCCGGCGAACGAACTCGACCCTCAACGAAGGGTGCGCTCCCGGCGCGCAGCGCCATGTGCGCTCCCAATACAGTCCCAGCTTGCTTCTAGGGGCCTTCCTGGTTGCCACGTTTTTACTGAGCGCGGCCTTTGCCCCACTCCTGTCTGCCTTCCCGCCGAACCAGGTCGGCACGGGCGCCGGTCTTGCATCCCCGTCGCCGAGTCATCCCTTCGGAACCGATGTGCTGGGCCGCGACATGCTCAGCCGCGTGCTGTCCGGCGCACGGACGGCGCTGCTCATGGCCGGGTTCAGCGTGGGGCTTGCGGCGGGCCTGGGGATTGTCGCGGGGCTGGCCGCAGGCTACTACGGCGGGGGGATCGACCAGATTCTGTCCAGGCTCATGGAAGTGTGGATGGCCTTTCCCGGCCTGCTGCTGGCGTTGATCATCGTGGCGCGGCTCGGCCCCTCGCTGGAGAACGCGGCCATGGCGCTGGGCATCGTGACAGCGCCCGGCTTCTATCGCCTGACGCGCAGCGCCACGCTCTGCGCCAAGCACGCCGGATATGTCGAAGCCGCAATCTCGGTGGGTGCGCCCGATCGCCGCATTATCGTGCGGCACATCCTTCCCACCATTGCACCCTCGCTCATCGTCCTGCTCACCATGCGCCTCGGATTGATGATTCTAGCGGCCGGCAGCTTGAGCTTCGTCGGGCTCGGCGCACAGCCGCCGCAGGCCGAATGGGGCGCGCTGCTTGCCAATGCGCGGGACTACATCGACCAAGCCCCCTGGCTCGCGCTCTATCCCGGCCTGGCTGTCACGGCGACCGTGGTGGGGTTGAACCTGCTGGGCGACGGACTGCGCGACCTCTTAACTCCCCGCTCAACACATACTTACCGCTGATCCGGGTGACCGTATCTTTCGAGCTGCATAGTGGGGAAAGATCACGGTTCCGCTCCCTGCCGGGCGCGTTACCTAATGGGGGCGAACGCGGCCATCGCGAATACGCGAATGGCGCTGCGGCGCTAGGCACGGATACACGGATAGCCCTGCCGCGGCGCACACGCTTCGCGTATTCGTGGCGCGCCAGCGCCTTCGTTTATCCGCGATGGCCGCGTCCCCTCCGCTCCCTGCCGCCTCAAGGCATGCGTAGCCGCGGCTACGAAACTTGCCGGCAAGTTTTACGATACTGTATAATTGTATCGGGTAATCTATACGTCGAGCAGGAGTTGGCTGAGGTCGCGGGCGCCCTTCGTGGCCTGCCCGACATAGTGGTTGTTGAAATAGACGAGGGTGAGAGGAACCTGAGCGTCCAGCTCGCGAATCTTGGGCACCCACTCGTTCAGTTCGCTCGCTGAGTAGCTGTAATTGTAGCGTTCCCAGGCTTCGTCGTGCGCATACCACTTGGCCGCATTACGCCCGTGAAAGCGGACATAGGCCACGGGGCCGGCCGCAATGGCGATGGGCGGCATCAGGCCCCTCAGCCGCGGCTCATCGACGCAGCAGTAACCCAGCGCCAGCGAGCGCAGCAGGTCGAACGTCTCCTCCGCCACCCAACCCGCATTGCGGAGTTCGACGACGACCGGCAGTTCACCCAAGCCGGCACGCAGCAACGCCAGGTACTCGCGATTCTCACGGGTGGGGTGGAATGAGTAGGGGAACTGCGCCAACACGCAGCCCAACTTGCCCGACTCGACCAGCGGCGCCAGCGCAGCCACAAAGCCTGGGAAGTCGGGCTCTCCGCGCGCGTGCGTGAGGCCCTGAAACGCCTTGACCGCAAATAGGAAATCTGCCGGCGTCTTGCGCACCCAGCCCTCGACCGTGCGCGCATCAGGGACGCGGTAGTAGGTGACATTCAGTTCGACCGTGGGAAAGCGCTCTGCGTAATAGGTCAGATGTTCGCGCGCCGGCAGATCAGGCGGATACACCGGCCCCACCCAATCATCGTAGGAGAAACCCGAGGTCCCGATCTTAATCACAATATTTTTGCCCGCGGCCTAGAAACCCTCACCAGCGCTCTTGTATAATAGGCGTTGTCAGGGTATAATCTGCCTGCCAGCAGTCACTGGCATAACATAGTATAAACGCAAATTTGCGACCAAAGATACGTGCCCTCTGTGCAACGTGCAACAAGTCCGTCGTTCTTTTCAAGCAAATCTATCAAATCCAGCGCTGCGATGCAAGGACGCGTTGCTCCAAACTCAACCTGCTCTTGAGGCAGAGACGCTCCCCTTGCATAGCCGGGCCGCCACACGGTATGCAGGGAGCACAAGTCAGCCTGAGAGTATCGCATGCGCCTGGATGACACAACCAGGGTGCGGGAACCGACTCGCTAGTCGGTCGTGGGAATCGTCTGCGATACGGCGACGCGGCGCCGATGCCCAGATCCGGGCGCCCGGGGAGCAGGTTCATGGCGACACTCAGGCAGCAAGACATCGAAGCATGGCTGGCGCAACACATTGCGCACATCCTTGGCACCGGCGCTGACGAGATAAGCCTCGACGATACCTTCGACAGCTTCGGATTGGCCTCAAGGGATGCTGTCAGCCTGTCGGGCGATCTCGAAGATTGGCTCGGACGCCGGCTTTCCCCGGTTCTCCTCTATCAGTACCCAACCATCAGAGAGCTGGCAGTGCATCTT
>DAOUGK010000578.1:0-7637 GCA_034429055.1 Anaerolineae bacterium
GTCGTTCTCGACCCAATGGCTGGCCGTGACTTCCCACCGGCCCTCGTGCACACGCTGCGCGATGCGCGCCAGCAGCTCGGGGTTGTGCTCTTCGATGATGGCGTAGACGCTCGCCTGGCTCTGGCTGAAATGGAACTCCGGGAATTCATCCATCAGCTTGAGGACAGTCGCGAAGGTGTCATTCGTGACTGCCACCGTCTCCGGCCAGGACCACATCCAGTTCATGTCGATGTGCCCGTGGCCCGCGCAGTAGATGGTATACGTCTTGGCGACATGCGCGATGGGCGACAGGGTCTGTTCGGCAGCGGTGATGGCCGCGCGCGCGGTGTCCACGTTGCCCGTCGCGAGCGCCGCCGCGACACGCGGGGCTGCCTCGGCCATCAGGCCGCACCAGGCGTCGGCCTCTGCCGGGTGCCACGCGCAGAGTTGCTCTGCGAACTGAAGCTCGTACTGGAAGCGTTCCTGAAGGTCCTGCAATTGCATGATGGTCGATTGGAGGCCGGCGGCCAGGTCCAGGCCGGAGGTGCGCGTGCTATCGTTAGGCGTCATGGGTTCTCCTTGGTGTGAACAAAGCTCGGATGACAGACCACCGTGAGGAATGGTTGCGGGGCGCGGCTGCACCCCAGTGTGACAGGTACATGGTAGCACGGAATGGGAGCGAGGACAAAAACGTTCTAAGAATTCCTAACAAAACCGCTGGGGCCGGTCTCGGCTGTGGCTTCGCCATAGGACATCGTGCCCCTGGCTCGGTCGGAGACCGGCCAGAGCACAGTTTTGTTAGGCGTTCTACGCAGGGGAGGCCAGGCGTAGGAGCGGGGTGAACCCGCACCTACGCCCTCATTCTACTGCGGATACAGCCTGCGGTATGCCTCATAGTGCGACCAGACGGCCTGAACGTAGACGCGCGTCTCGTTGATGTTGATCGCCGCGGCAAACAGATCGTCGTCGTGAGACACCCAACTGCGCCACACCTGCGCGTTGCCCGGCCCGCCGTTGTATGCGGCCAGGCCCGTGAACAGGCTGTCGTCGAAGTGCGTCACCCACTGGTCGATGTAGTATGCACCGAACGCGACATTGATGTAAGGATAATAGGCGTGGTGCGCCTCGAAGTCCGACCGGCCCAACTGCGCGGCAATCGACTCCGCCGTGCCCGGCATGACCTGCATCAAGCCCTGCGCACCCGCCACGGAAGCAACGCCCGCTTCGAACCGGCTCTCCTGCCGGATGATGGCCGCCAGCAGACGCGGGTCGATGTTGTACTTGACCGCCTCCGCGCGGATGAGCGCGTCGTAGGGCATCGGGTACGCCAGCCGCTGCAGCGCCACGGGCGCCTCGCGCATCAGCTTGCCCGACAATGCCACCGCCTGCTCCGCGGCCAGCAGCGACAGCCGGTTGGCGCCATGCTCGCGGAACGCGAGCGAGAGGGCCGCCAGCGTCCAGCCGTTCTTCTCGTTCCGCTGCCGCACGCGCTCCCACTGCGTGAGCGCGGCCGAGCGGAACCCCAGTTCCAGCAGCGCTTCGCCCCGCTGCCAGTCGCCGTCATTCAGCACCGCGGGCGGCAGGTTGAGCGTACCCTGTCCCGCCCATGTCCTGAGCCAGGCGGCAATCTGCGTCTTCTCCGCGGCCGAGCCCGGCGCAGGCTCGACCCTGGGCGCCTGCGCAGCGCCGGTGGGCCGGCCGTCCATCCCCTCACGTTCGCGGCCTGCGCGCCAGTCTGCCGCGCGCAGCCCGTAGAAGCTCTCCGGTCCCGCTTGCTCCGCCGACTGCCACGCCTGCTCTGCGGCAGCGCGGTCGCCCTGGGCGAGCAGCGCGCGACCGAGCCAGTAGTAGGCCACCGGCCGGGTGAACGCAGGCAGCTCGGCCTTGCCGGCCATCTCGCGCCAGGTATCGGCCGCGGCCCGGTAGTTGCCGAGCCGGAAGTAAATCACCCCCGCGTTCTGGTACGCGCGCCAGCCCTCATCCGCCTTCGGGTAGCGCCGTGCCAGAGCCAGGTAGCGCTCCGCCGCGGCAGCCACGGGCGGCTCCGGGTCCTGCTGGATGGCGAACTGCCACAGCGCCTTTGGAGCCTGCGGCGAATCGGGCTTCTGCTCGGCAAGCTGGCGGTAGGTCTCCAGTGCGCCCGCCGCATCGCCCGCGCGCATCTGAGCGCGCGCCTTTGCCATCCAGGCATCCGCCACCTGGGGCAGGTCGGGCGCCCGCTCCATGAACGTCTCGAGCTCCCGGATGCCAGCCGCGTAGTCGCCCAGCGCAATGTAGCTCAGCCCGGAGTAATACCAGGCGAGCCCGCCCTTGCCGGTGGCATCCGCCGCGCGCAGCCGATCGAAAGCGGCAATCGCCAGATCGTACACGCCGGTGTGATAGTTGGCGACCCCGCGCTGGAACTCGTCCACCGGCTCACCGGCATCGAGCAGGGCGACGATGGCCGCGTGCGCCCAGCGGCTCGTGATATCCGCGGCCACCGCCGCCCGCCACTGTTCCAGCGCGGCAGGAGGGACGGGCACAGGCGTTGCGGTGGGCTGCGGCGTCGCGCTCGCCCGCGGCGTCACCCGGGCCGTCGCGCGGGCGGTTGCCGTTGCGGTGGGCGCGGCGGGCGTTGGTGCCGTCAGTGCGAGGGCATTGCCCGCCAGGTAGTGCATCTCTGCGGCCAGCGCGCCGGTCTCATTGTTCCCGCGCAGCGCATCGTATTGGACTACGGCATCCCGCGGCCGGTCTTGCATCAGGGCCAGGTCGGCCAGGTTGCGGCGAATCTGGAGCGTGTTGGCCCAGTCCGGCGACTGCGCGAGCGCGGATGTGAACGCCTCGGTCGCGCCGGCCAGGTCGTTCCGGGTCTTGCGAATGGCGCCGATGCGCTGCCAGGTCAGGTATTGCAGTTCCGGCGCGAGCTTGAGGTGCGCGCTGTAAGCAGCCTCGGCTTCCTCCCAGCGCAGCAGCGTCGCCAGCGCCTGCCCGTACAGGAACTGCGCGGGCGTGCGGTGCGGGTCACGCTGCGGCGCGGTCTTGAGCAGCGCGGCCAGCGTATCGGCCGCCTCGATGATCGCGTCGTCGCGCAGGTAGCACTGCGCCATGCGATAGTTGGCCTCTGCCGCTTCGGCCGAGGCCGGTTGCGCGGCGGCAATCTCCGCGAACTCGCGGCGCGCCCATTCGCAGTCGCCGATGAGCTGGTGCCAGCGCCCGGATTCGAGCAGGTCAGCTACCGGTGCAGAGAGCGTTGCCGGTGGGGTGGCGGTCCGTTGCGCCGTTGCCCGCGCACGCGCTGCCGTCGGCACGGGCGTGCGCGCGGCCGGTCGCAGCGTGGCTGTGGCCCTGGGCGTGGCCGTCGCGGCCTGAGCACCGCGGTTTTCTGCGGTTGCTGTCGTCACGGTCAGGGTTGCGACGATGACGGCGAGCACGGCCACCCGTGCCACGGCAGACCGTGTCTTACCAATCATGGGACTCACCAAGCAAAATAAACCTCCGTCGTGTCACATGGCAACGGGAATTGTAACACACTTTTCCCGTAGTACGGTTACGCAGCATACTGATAAACGCCTGGTGCGCAGCACAAGTTCCTGACAAATGACGGCGCAATGAGGGCGTTTGACATTCTCCATCGCGCCGCTATAATTGTACTCCATTGTACGCTGCCCTGCGTGTGCCGTGCAGCGTACCGAAGGCGTCCCACACAATGTCGTGGCGCGACGAAGACTCTGCCCGGCCCGAGCGGAGATGCGACGCGACATCCTCGCTCTGCTTCCATCCTCGCGTCGACCATTTCACCAGGAGGAGAACCCATGAAGGTACTGAGGAACCTCAGTCTGCTGACCGTGACCGTCATGCTGCTCGGCATTCTGGCAGCCTGCGGCGGCGGACAGCCGGCGGGCCAGGCCCCCGCCGCGACGACGGCAGCCGAACCAACCGCGGCCGCTGCCGAGCCCACGGAGGCGGCCCAGCCTACTGAGGCCCCGGCCGAGGCCAAGTCGTTCACGATTGCCAGCGATGCATCGTTCCCGCCCATGGAATTCGTGGATGAAAACAAGGCGCTGACCGGCTTCGACATCGACCTGATCAATGCGATTGCCGCGGACCAGGGCTTCACGGTCGAGATCCAGAACACCGCCTGGGATGGCATCTTCGCGGGCCTCGAAGCGGGCCAGTACGATGCGATCATCTCCTCGGTCACGGTGACGGAGGACCGCAAGGCGGCGATGGACTTCTCTGACCCGTACTTCGATTCCAACCAGTCGATCGTCGTGACGACCGAGAATGCCGAAATCACCGATGCAGCCGGCTTGCAGGGCAAGACCGTCGGCGTCCAGATCGAGACCACGGGCGCCATTGCCGTGCGTGAGCTCGGCCTGGAACCCAAGCAATACGACAGCCCCGACCTGGCCCTCCAGGACCTTGTAAACGGCAACATCGACGCGGTCGTGGTCGACACGCCCGTCGCAGCCAACTATGCGCTGCAGTCGCCCCAGTTCGAGGGCAAGCTGAAGATCGTGGGCGAGTTGCCGACCAACGAGAGCTTCGCGCTGGCCGTCCGCAAGGGCGACCCCGAGGGTGTGCTCCCGCTGTTCAATGCCGGGTTGGCGAACATCAAGGCCAGCGGCGAATATGACGCCATCTACGAGAAGTGGATCGGCGCGAAGCCGGCAGCCGCAGACGCGGCCGAGGAACCGGCGGCTGAGGGCAACCAGGCCGTCGTCACCGACACCAGCTACGCCGCGGTCAACTGCGACTATGGCGGGATCATCAAGTCCATCGAGGCGGTGGACGAGCTGACCGTCAAGTTCACGCTGTGCCAGTCCGATGTGGCCTTCCCGTCGAAGGTCGCCTTCTCCGCCTTCCAGATTCAACCGTCGGAATATCTCGAAAGCACCGGCGGCGGCGGCACGGCACTCACGGAAAACCCTGTTGGCACCGGCCCGTACAAGCTGGAACGGTGGCAAAAGGGCAGCCAGATCATCATGACCCGCAACGAGGACTACTGGGGCGACAAGGCGATCGCCGAGACCCTGGTCTTCCAGTGGCAGACGCAGGGCGCGCAGCGCCTGACCGAGCTGCAATCGGGGACCGTGGACGGCATCGACAACCCGACCCCGGATGACTTCGAGACCATCCAGGGCGATGATACGCTGGTGCTGTATCCGCGCCAGGCGCTCAACATCTTCTATCTCGGCTTCAACCGGGACAAGACCCCGTTCGACAACGAGAAGGTGCGCCAGGCGATTGCCATCGGTCTCGACCGGCAGCGCATCGTCGATAACTTCTATCCTGAAGGCTCCGAGGTCGCGAGCCACTTCACGCCCTGCGCGATCCCCGGCGGCTGCGAGGGCGAGGCCTGGTATGACTTCGACCTGGAAGCCGCGAAGGCCCTGCTCGCCGAAGCCGGTTACCCGGATGGCTTCGAGGTCGAGCTCGCATATCGCGATGTCGTGCGCGGCTACCTGCCTGAGCCGAGCATCGTGGCCCAGGACATCCAGGCGCAGCTTGCCGACCTGGGCATCACCGTCAACATTACCGTCATGGAATCCGGCGCGTTCATCGATGCGGCGGACCAGGGCGAGCTGACCATGTACCTCCTGGGCTGGGGCGCGGACTACCCGGACCAGACCAATTTCCTGGACTATCACTTCGGTGCGGGCGCCACTCCGCAGTTCGGCGCCGGCTTCGAGGATATCTGGGCCGTGCTGAAGCAAGCCGCTTCGCTGTCAGACCCGGCGGAGCGCAACGTGCTGTACGCCGAGGCCAACAACCTGATCAAGCAGCATGTGCCTATGGTGCCCGTGGCGCACGGCGGCTCCGCAACGGTCTTCAAGGCCGACGTGACCGGCGCGCACGCCAGCCCGTTGGGCAACGAGCACTTCGCCAGCATGGATCCGGGCGGCCGCGATACGCTGGTCTGGATGCAGAACGGCGAACCTGCGGGCCTCTACTGCGCGGACGAGTCTGACGGCGAGGCGCTGCGCGTCTGCGAGCAGATCAACGAGGCGCTGCTGTCCTACGAAATCGGCGGCACCGCGGTGCAGCCCAGCCTGGCAGAGAGCTACGAGCCCAATGCCGACCTGACCGAATGGACGTTCAAGCTCCGCGAGGGCGTAACATTCCACGATGGCAGCACCCTGGACAGCCAGGACGTGCTATTGTCCTACGCGGTTCAGTGGGATGTCGCGCACCCGCTGCACGTGGGCCGCGACGGCTCCTTCAGCTACTTCTCCGGCCTGTTCGGGCAGTTCCTGAACGCACCGCCGGCGGAATAAGCACAACTGACGAAGGACGACGGACGAAGGTAGCGGACACTCGCTCAACGGTCATTCGTCCTTCGTCTTTCGTCCGTTTCGGAGCAACCCATGCTGCGTTTCATCAGCCAGCGGGTTCTGGCCGCGGTGCCGGTGCTGCTGGGCATCCTGTTCGTGACCTTCGCGCTGGCACGCCTGCTGCCGGGCGACCCCTGTCGCGCGATGCTGGGCGAGAAGGCCACCGACCAGATTTGCGACGCGTTCAACGTGCGTTACGGGCTGGACAAGCCCATCAGCACGCAGTTTGGCATCTACCTCAAGGATGTCGCGCAGGGCGACCTGGGCCAGTCGTTCCGTTATGGCCGCCCCGTCACCCAGTTGATTGTCGAGCGCCTGCCCGTCACTGTCGAGCTTTCGCTGGCCGCGCTCATCTTCGCCACGGTCGTGGGCGTCCTGGCCGGGCTGTGGTCCGCGTACCGGCGCAACTCGATCATAGATGTCGTGACGATGATTATCGCGAACATCGGCGTGTCGATGCCGGTGTTCTGGCTCGGCCTGATGCTGGCCTACCTGTTCGCGCTCACGCTCAAGGACACGCCCTTCCAGTTGCCGCCTTCGGGCCGCAACTCGCCCGGCCTGATTGTGCCGACCATCCAGGAGGCGTGGAACCTGAATCTCCAGCCCGGCCCGCTCAATTCGACGCTCTCGTTCCTGTCCAACATGCATTTATTCAGTTCATTGCTCACGCTCAATCTGCCGGTCTTTTGGGATACCTTCCGCCACATGATTCTGCCTGCGGTGGCGCTCGGCACGATTCCGCTCTCTATTATCGCGCGCATGACGCGCTCCAGCCTGCTGGACGTGCTGAGCCTGGATTACGTGCGCACCGCGCGGGCCAAGGGACTGAACGAGCGCCGCGTGGTGCTGCGCCACGGGATGCGCAACGCGCTGATCCCCGTCGTGACCATCATCGGGCTGTCATTGGGCAGCCTGCTCGGCGGCGCGGTGCTCACCGAAACGATTTTCAACCTGGCCGGGGTGGGTCGCATTCTTTTCGATGCCATCCAGGCGCGCGACTATGCCATTGTGCAGGGCTTTACCCTGATTATCGCGGCGGCTTATGTAATCATCAACCTGTTTGTCGACCTGCTCTACGCGTTCCTCGACCCGCGCGTGCGGTTGGGGTAAGGACACCATGACCGCAATCGACACCACGGCCACCACCGTCTCGCAGACCATTGCCGACCGCCCCCCGCGCAGCCCGGCACAGGATGCCTGGCGCGCGCTGCGCCACACCAAATCGGCCATCGTCGGTGCGGTGATCCTGGTGTTCATGATCCTGATCGCCATTACCGCACCGGTCATCGCGCCCTACCCGCCCAACCAGCCGCTCATCGGCAAGGAAAATGTCAAGAAGCGCGA
>DAOUGK010000579.1:0-4976 GCA_034429055.1 Anaerolineae bacterium
ATCGTGGTTGCCGGGCATGAAGTACATCGGCATGTCATTCAGACCCTCCGCGGTCACGTGCAGCGGGCCAGGGGCCGTCGCTCCCGTCGGGTCCGCGTGCAGCGCGCGGAGCACGGCCCGGTAGGCCGAGTCAGGGGCGGGGTCAACGAGGTCACCCATCGAGACGATGAAGTCGATATGGCCGGCGACATGCTGGGCGATGTGGCGCAGGACGGCGCGGTAGGATGCCCAGGTGGCGAAGCCGTGCACCGTGGCATTCTCCGACTCCTGGAGATGATGGTCAGTAATCTGGACGAAGCTGAAGGCCATTTTCCACTCGCTTCTACTTGTAGGTCTTGCGGCGGTCTTCAATCAAATGCGCGAACACATCGGCAATGCGCTGGACCGAGCGCAGCGCCTTGACCATGCCGGCCTCATCGAGTCGGTGAACGGCATTCACCTGTGCCGCGACCACGGGCGGCTCCGCGCCGAACTGGCGGGCCAGTGCGGCGATCTGCTCTGCCGGCGGCGGCCAGTCCTCCGGGGCCAGGCCGCCCAACATGACCATGCCCTGCAGCTCGCTGCCCACGCGAATGAGCGCGCGCGTGCACAGCAGCCCCATCTCGTTGAGCGCCCACTTCGGCTCCAGTGCGGGCTCGTTGGCGAGTTGCTGCCACGTGACCACGCACTGGCTGACTGCGCCTGCATTCCTGGTCGTCAGGGCGCGAAAGAAGGGCGACGGGTTGCTGATGCGCGTAACCGGCTGGCCGTCCATGTCGGTAATGACGATCATGACGCCCAGGGCATCGGCAAATGCGTCCTGGATGTACTGGGTGCTGGACAGTACCAGGAGCTCGCGCAGGTCTTCGCGGCCCGACGCGGCTGCCATCTCGATAACTGGGTTGGCGGCTGCCAGGTACAGGTTGGCAGACTGGCTTGCGCCGGCGTCCGATCCCGCGAGACCCGCCTGGAAGCCGCTGGCCTGACGGGTTTGTAACCACAATTCAACCTGGGCGCGCGCAAACCGCCATTGCTTGCCCACGCGCAGCGCGGGCAACTCGCCGCTTTCCACCATGCGATAGATGGTGGTCCGGTCAATATGGAGCAGCGCTTGCACTTGCCTGGTAGTCAGCAGTTCGGTCATATGCCGGCGGCCTCGTGGAAGTAGGTGCAATCTTGTTCTGTGCTTCACGAGGATGATGCATCAAATGCAACTCATTGTAACTGATGTAGATCATATTTCGAGTCGCGAGTGCATCAAGTGCGACAACGGACGAAGGACGACGGACGAGGGACGGAGGACAAAGTCGGTGGGAGGAGTTCCGCATCTGAGGATGCGGAACGGCGTGCCTGAGCAACTGCGCTGTTTGCATCTGAGGATGTAAACTCCTCCGAACGATATACACTACCTCTTCGTCCTTCGTCTTTCGTCCTTCGTCCACAATGTGCTATACTGGAACGAACGTGCCGCCCGTGCCGTTGTTTAAGGTGGTTCATGGGCAGACGCCTGCGCGCGGCGGCGTGAGTCGAACGAGAGGAATCGAAGCAATGCGCAAGCGCACCTTCGTGGTGCTCTTGGGAGTCATATTTCTGTTGGCGCTGGGCTCGTTAGCCTGTTCCGCCTCGCAGTTCGTTGCGCGTCGCACGTCTCCGGCGGCAACGCCGACGCGTACTCCGCGGCCGACCTGGACGCGGCAGGGCGGGCTGCAGGTGGCAACGCCAACGCTGGATGTTACGCGCTTTCCGGGTGTTGTCCTGCCGACCGAGGAGCTGCCGACGCCGCAGGTGGTCGTGTCCGGTGAGCAGGGGCCGATCTTCGTCCCTGTGCCGCCGGAAGGCGCCTCCGGCGTGCAGACCGTGGTGGTGGTCATCGTGACTGCGACGCCGGTCCCGCCGCCGACGGAGACGCCCGGCCCGCCTACCTGGACACCGCCACCTTCACCGACACCCGGTCCCCCGACGGCCACCCCTACTGTCACCGGCACGCCGCTGCCGCCGGTCACGGTGAAGGTGGTCACGGACAAGTCCAGCGTGCGCCAGGGACCGAGCGTGTACTATCCCGTGGTCGCGCGGCTGGAGGCGGGCACGGAAATCACTGTGGTGGGGCGCAACCGGGCCGGCGACTGGTGGAAGGTCTGCTGCGTCAACGGCGCGGATGTGTGGATTGCAGATTCGGTGGTCGAGGTGAGCGGGCCTATCTGGGCCGTGGCCGAGGTCATGAACATCCCGCCCGCACCGGCGACGCCTATTCCGCCGCCGCCGACGTTCACGCCCGCGCCGACGCCGACCTACGCCTGGCCCTTTCGGCAGGAGGGTGTCGTTCAAGAATATCCCCACGGCCAGAACTACTTCCGTGTGGATGCGGTGATCTACAACGGCGCAACGCCGCTGTGGAACTACAAGCTCAAGGTACGCAAGCTGGCGACCGGGCAGGAGTGGCTGAGCGAAGGCTCGGTGACGGGCTGGAACTGGCTGGTCCTCCAGTATCCTGATGATGGCAAACCGGTCAATCCCGCGCTGGATTGTCCGGCCCCGCGCAAGGGCTTATTGTGCCTGAAGACGAACGTGAAATGGGACAGCAACTCCATCGGCGTATCGATGGATGAAGGTTTCTGGGAGATTATCGCCGCGGACTCCGCCGGCGTTTCGCTGTCAGCACCTGTTCGCGTGTATGCGAACGTTGCCAACTCGAAATGGTACTACGTGGTGTTCACGAGCCTACCATGAGTGCTTCCGTCGCTAAGGCGGCGCTCTACCGGCGCTCGCTGGTCAAGGTCCTCGGCCTGGTGATGCTGCTGGCCGCCGTCAGCCTCGGCTGCTCTGTCGGGCAGGCGTTGGTAGGCCGCGCCGGTGTCAGCGCGCCCACCCCGACCAAGACGCCGCGGCCGACCTTTACGCCGCTGCCGGGTGCACTGACGCCGCTCGCCACCAGCGGCATCATCGTGCGCGGTACGCTGCCGCCCGGCGTAGTGGCGCAGGCGCCCGCGTCAGGCAGCGTGTCGATGGCCGATGGCACCCCCCAGGAGGGAGCCATCAGCGGCGGCAGCACCGAGTTGGTGCTCTACGCGACTGACACGCCCGCGCCCAGCCCCACACCGGAGCCGCTGCAGGCGACGCCGCAGCCCACGGGCGATGTGGAAACGAACCGGCCCACGCGCGAGAGCGGCCCGCGGCCGCAGCCGACGCCGTACGTGATCGTCAACACGGACACCCTGAACGCCCGCCGCGGGCCGGGAACGACCTTCGAGCGCGTCGGGCAGGTCAAGCGCGGGGACCAACTGATGGTCCTCGGCAAGACGCCGGACGGCACATGGATCAACGTCTGCTGTGTCGCGAATCAGCCGGTTTGGGTGTTCGCGGAGCTTGTCACGGAAATGGGCGCGGTGGCGCAGGTGACCGTCGTTACGCCTGCGCCGACGCCCATCCCGCCGCCGCCGACGCCCATCCCGCCGCCGCAGCCAACGAGCACACCCGCGCCCACGCCTGCACCGCCGTTCGATATTGCGCGCGGTCCGGAATTCCCGATTCAGCGCGACAACGGTATCATGACGATCTACGTCAAAGTCTATGAGGGCCCGCCCGACAACCAGAAACCCTTGCCTGGGTACATTCTGAAGGTCTCGCGCAACGGCGTGGATGTGAGCGACAACGAGCAGTCCTTTGGTGACCGCGAGTTCGAGCGGACCGCCATCAGCGAGGGCAATCTGGAGACCAATCTCAAGTTCGAGATGATTCGGGCAGGCGAGGCCGATTGGGAGATTTACCTGGCCCGGCCAGGCGGTTTCCGTGTATCGCCGGTCACTCAGTTCACAACTAAGGGCGATTCTTACCGTAACCTCGTCGTATACATCGCTTATTGGCTGGCACGTTAGAGCCAGTCAAGCGGGCCGCGCCCGTCCCGGTTGGCCCGGCGTGTTGCTCAGCCACAGAGAGCACAGAGGTCGCAGAGAAAAGCAGGAACGATACTCCGAATCTGTGGCTCCATCCGTGTCCTCGACGCCCAACATCACAGGAGGAAGAATCAACTATGCGTTCACGCATCCTGGTACTGACGGCGCTGGTACTGGCCCTCGCCGTGGCGAGCGCCTGTGTCTCCAGCCGGGTCAGCCGCTTGCCATTGGGCACGCCGGTGCCGAGCAAGACCTTGCGTCCCACCTTCACCCCGACGACGGAAAAATCGACGCTCGAACCGACGCCGACCGCGGCGCCCGTTGAGATAACCTCGCCGACACCGATCATCGAGGACAAGCCGACCGAGGCGCCGACGGAAGAACCGACACCGACTGAAGCCCCCGCGGTTGCGCAGTTCACCGTGACCAGCCAAACCCTGAACGTGCGGGGCGGGCCGGGCACGAACTACGCCGCCATTGGGCGGCTCACCCGCGGCGAGACGCGCGCCATCACGGGCAAGAACGCGGCCGGTGACTGGTGGGAATTCGACTTCGATGGCCGGAAGGGATGGGTTTCCGGCAGTCTGGTGACCACTACAGCGGCGGAAACCGTGCAGGTGGCCGCGGACATCCCCGCGGCGCCCACGCCGCGTCCGACCGCGCGGCCGGTGGCCCGGCCCACCGCCCGACCGCAGCCCGCCCAACCAGCCCAGCTTGCGCAGCCGCAACCTCAACCGGCCGCCAACAACCAGTTCGGCCAGGCGGGGTCGGAATACCGGAATGCAGACAACACCAACTTCGATTGGGTGACATTCTGGGGCCGCCTCGGGCCGACGGCAGGCCAGCCCATCAGCGGCTACTCGCTCAAGGTGACGGCGCCCTCGGGCGAGCGCATCATGCCCTTTGGCGGGTTCTGGGAGCGCGCCTACTCCGGCTACGCGACCGCTGAATTCCTCTACAACGCGAAGGTCGAGCTGCCGCGCACGGCGGGAGGCTTCCGCGCGGTCGTGGTCGATGCTTCCGGCGCGGAAGTGTCGGATGCCATCACCGGCACCGTGCTGGACCGCACGCACGATGTCATCATGAGCTGGCAGAAACGCTAACCTG
>DAOUGK010000580.1:0-8272 GCA_034429055.1 Anaerolineae bacterium
CCGCGCGGACCTTGACCAACTGGTCTTCCAGTTGCTCCTGCATGCCCTGCAGCTCGCGGATATGCCCCTGGAAGATGGCCGGTTCGTTGCTCTTCAGCGCCCGGTCGACCAGGCGGTTGAGGTCCGCGCTGATCAGTGTCTGTACTTTATCGAGAAAGGATGCCATCAGATCCTCCTAACCCGGTTTGTAGCAGGCGCTTTAGCGCCCAGGGCACTGAAGTGCCTACTACAAACGCATTGCTTACCCCGCGCTGCCGCTGCGCTCCAGCCCCAGGCGGGACTTGCGGGCCGACAACTGCGCGTCGAGCTCGCCGCGATCCAGGATTTCGTCCATCTGCTTGTCGAGGCTGGCTGCGCGCATCTCGCTCTCCGCGGAGGCGCGATCCAGGCGCTGGCGGATCGAATCGGCAATGCGCGCCACGTCCGCGTCGCCCACGCCGGCCAAGTCGTCCAGCGACTTGATGGCCTTCGCGGTGATTTCCTTGGACTTCGCCAGTTCGAGCAGGGCCTGGAGTTCCTCGCGCTCCTGCTTGATGGTGGTGAGCTTGGCTTCCAGCTTGAGCCGCGCGTCAAGCAGCGACTGATACTCGCGCTGCATCTGCTCGATCTGGCCCGCGTAGGTCTCGACCAGCCGCTGCGTGGAGTTGTACTTGCTCTGCGCGGCGCGCGCCAGGTCCTCGCGGCCCTCGCGCAGGAACAGGTCGATGTTGCGGTCCAGCTCGACGGACTTCGCCTGGAGCTCCTCGTATTTCCGGCGGATGGTCTTGACGTTGCCGCCGACCGTGGCCGTCGCCTCGGTGAGGTCGTCCAGGTTATCCTCGACCTCGCGGATATACTGGTTGATGACGGCAATCGAGTTTTGCTTGAGCGCCTGGTCAACCATCCAGTGCAGATTGGCCGAGACGAGCGTGTTGACTTTTTCGAGCAGAGAAGCCATGCGTGTCCTCCTGTAACCTGATCAGATTGCAGAGATTTTCAGAGATATAGATGCGAATATTATACCATCGGCGCCGATGCGCGCTTGACAGTCGGCGGACGATGGGCTGACAAACGGCTTGTCAGCCGATGCACCGACAAGCTACGCATCAGCCGTCCGTCAGCCGGTAGCCCCGCCCGCGCACAGTGAACAGATACTTCGGATTGGCCGGGTCCGGCTCGAGTTTCTGGCGCAGGCGGCTGACGAGCTTTTCGATGCGCGCGTCGTCCACATCGCCGATGTAATCCTCACCCCAGACAGCCTCCACCACCTCGTACTTGGTGCAGATTTTGCCGATGCGCCCGTAGAGCAGCAGCAGCAGCCGGTATTCCAGGTTGGTCAGCGTCGGCGCCTGCACATTCTCCACCCACACCTCGCCGCTGTCCGGGTCGACGCGGATGCCCTGCTGCTTCGTCCGCCGGGTGACGTGCTGGCGCTGCACGAACTCCTCGAACGCGCGGCAGAACAGCCGCCGCTCGCTGCCGTTGATCCTGACGAGGTGCTTGGCAATCACCAGGTCGAGCTCGGGCAGCGTCGTCTCGGTCCCTTCACAGACCGCCAGCAGCGCGGCCTGTTCCTGCTCAGACAGGTTGTTCCAGATTTTGCGGCTCTCGGCCTGCAGGTTGAGATCCTGGGTCAACATCTCCGATGCGCGGCGGTGAATGATCCACTCCTGCGACGCATCACGCACAGGTTGCCCCGTCACCAGTCCCAGGATGCGGCAGGTGGTTTCCAGGAGCACCGGATGGCCGCCGCCCCAGCTGCGGATAAAGGCCATGTCGCCGTCGCTGAAGGTGACGCCTTCCTCCTGCGCAAAACGTTCGATGAACCGGCGGGTCTCATCCTCCTGCAAGAGTGAGATATAGAGGATCTGGTGGCTGAACAGCTCCGCGAACTCCAAGACGTCCGGGTCAGGCCGGATATGATTGAGCAGGCGGTTGGTGGCGGTGATATATGTCAATTCCTCGCGATGGCGATCCTTCAGCGCACGCAGGTTCAGGAAAACGCGGCCGTCGATCCCGGCGACCGGCTCGTCCACCTCGTCCAGCAGAAAGACGACGCGCTGGGGCAGTTGCTCACCGATGACCGACATGGCCTGCGCAAAGCGCAGGGGGATCTCGAACGCGCTCGCCGGCGCGATGACGCCGGTATAGGCCGTCTCGACCTGGCGCAGCAGATCCGAATTGATGCCGTGCTGGCGGATGACATCCACGGACATGCGCAGCACCAGTTCGTAGAAAGCCTGGTCGCTCATTTCGAGCATCTGATTGAAGTCGATGTAGATGAAGAGGTATGTTGCGGCGTCCTCACCGAGGAAGTGCGCCTGCACCTGCGGCTCGGCCAGTGCGCGCATGGTGGCTGACTTGCCGAGATTGGCGACCCCGACCACGGATGTACACTCCATGTTGCGGACGCCGGCAAAGAGCGCCGCCAGATCGGCCTGGCGGGGGAGGTAGATCCATTCGCGATGTGTTGCAGGCATAACTGTCCTTACTGCGTGAGCCTGTTTGTAGCGGGCACTCAAGTGCCCACTACAAACGCGTTCGCTCCAACGACTATCGTCTCCCGTTTCGCTTGCCGCCCGGCTTGTTCTGACCGGCAGCCGCCCCGCCCCGCGCACCCGCGGGAACGGGCTGGCGGGCTGCACCGCCTTCACCCGGCGTGACGGGCGCCACCTCACGGCCGTGGTCCGCGCGCATGTGACACTGCTTGTACTTCTTGCCGCTGCCACACCAGCACGGGTCATTGCGGCCCAGCTCGCCCTTTGCGCTGCGCACCGGCTGCGGCTGGCTTGTGCCGCTGTCGGTGCGGTTAACCTGCATACGCTGAACAGGCAGCGTAGGTCGCGTGATGACCTGCGCGTGATAGATCGAGTACACGAGGTCGCGCGCGATGGAGGAGACGAACTCCTGGTACATCTCGTGCGCCTCTCTCTTGTACGCCACAAGCGGATCCTGCTGCGCGATCGCGCGCAGCCCGATGCCCTCGCGCAGCTCGTCCAGGTCGGTCAGATGCCGCACCCAGCGGTTGTCCACCGCGCGCAGCATCATCAGCCGTTCGAGCTGGCGCATCGTCTCCACGCCCATCACGCGCTCGCGCTCATCGTAGGCTGCGACCGACAACTCGACAAGGTGGTCGGCCAGGTCGGGCGCATTCATCGCCCGCCAGACGTCGAGGTCCTCGCTCTCCGGCAGCGGCATGATCTTCAGGATCTCGCTCGCCAGCGCGTCCAGGTCCCACTCGCTGCGATCCTGGTCCTTCGTAAAAGCATCCACCAGGCTGCGCAGCTCATCCTCGACCATGCCCAGGATCGTGGGGCGCATGGTCGGCTCGCTCATAATCTGGCGGCGCTGGTTGTAGATGACTTCGCGCTGCTTGTTCACGACGTCGTCGTAATTGAGGACATGCTTGCGGATATCGAAGTTGTACCCTTCGACGCGCACCTGCGCGCTGGCAATGGCCTTGCTGACCATGCCGTGCTCGATGGGCACATCCTCTTCCAGCCCGAGACGATCCATCACGCCCGCAACGCTCTGCCCGCCGAACCGCCGCATGAGGTCGTCTTCGAGCGAGATGTAGAAGCGGGATGAGCCGGGGTCGCCCTGGCGACCCGAACGGCCGCGCAACTGGTTGTCGATGCGCCGCGCCTCGTGGCGCTCGGTGCCGATGACGTGCAGCCCGCCCGCGGCCAGCACCTTCTGGCGGTCCTGCTCCACCTCAGCCTTCGCCCGCGCCAGGGCCTCCTGCCAGACCGGGTCACTCTCGCCCAGGCCGGCAAGGTCCACGCCCTCCTTGCGGAGGCGCTCGCGTGCCATGCCTTCGGGGTTGCCGCCGAGCAGGATGTCTACGCCGCGGCCGGCCATGTTCGTCGCAATCGTCACCATGCCCGACCGGCCGGCCTGGGCGATGATGCCGGCTTCCCGTTCATGCTGCTTCGCATTCAGCACGTTGTGCGGCACACCCTTGCGCTTGAGCTGGTCGGCCAGCATCTCGGAGGTTTCGATGGCAACCGTGCCCACCAGCACGGGCTGCCCTTTTTCGTGGCACGCGGCAATCTCATCGACCACGGCCTTGAACTTGGCCCGCTGCGTCTTGTATACCTGGTCAGCCATGTCCTCACGGATGACTGTCCGGTGCGTCGGAATCGCCACCACGTCCAGGTTGTAAATCTTGCCGAACTCCTCCGCTTCGGTCAGCGCGGTGCCGGTCATGCCGGCGAGCTTCTCATACATGCGGAAGTAGTTCTGGAAGGTGATGGTCGCCAGCGTCAGCGACTCCCGCTGGACCCGCACGCCCTCCTTCGCCTCGATGGCCTGGTGCAGGCCCTCGGAGAAGCGCCGGCCGTACATCAGGCGGCCCGTGAACTCGTCGACGATGATGACCTCACCGTCCTTGACGATATAGTCACGGTCCAGGTGATACAGGACGTGCGCGCGCAGCGCGTTGTCCAGGTAGGGCGTCATCTCGTAGTGCTCCGCATCGTACAGGCTTTGGCCCGCGCCCAACCCCACAATCTGCTCGACGCGCGCGATGCCCTCATCGGTCAGCGTGACGATGCGATCCTTCTCATCCACCTTATAGTGGGTCTCCGGCCCCAGACGGCGCACGACCTGGGCGAACTTGCCGTAGAGGTCGGACGATTCCTGCGCCTGCCCGGAGATGATAAGCGGCGTGCGGGCCTCGTCGATGAGGATGTTGTCCACCTCGTCCACGATGGCATAGTGCAGCTCGCGCTGGACGCACTCGGACAGGTCGCGCACCATGTTGTCACGCAGGTAGTCGAACCCGAACTCGTTGTTCGTGCCGTAGGTGATGTCGGCATGATACGCCTCGCGGCGGCTGACCGGGCGCAGGTTCAGGTAGCGGTCATCCGCGGCGGGAAATTCCGGGTCGAACACGAACGAGCCGAGGTCCGGGTTGGCCGCGGCGGACTGGATGACGCCCACGCTGACGCCGAGCATCTGATAGATCGGCCCCATCCACTGCACGCCGTACTTCGACAGGTAGTCGTTCGGAGTGACGAGGTGCGCGCCGCGGCCGGTCAGCGCATTGAGGTAAAGCGGCAGGGTCGCGACCAGGGTCTTGCCTTCGCCGGTCTTCATTTCGGCAATCTTGCCCTGGTGCAGCACCATGCCGCCGATGAGCTGCACATCGAAGTGGCGCATGCCGACCGCCCGCCGGGCGGCCTCGCGCACCGCGGCAAACGCGCGCGGCAGCACTTCTTCCATCGCGGCGGCCTCGGCCTGCCGCAGCTCCTTGCGCAGCCGGTCCACCTCCAACCGGAGCTGGATCTGCATGCCGCTGTCCGGCTCCTGGAGCCACTCGGCCCGCGCATTTTCCAGTTCGTCACGCAGCGTGCCGACGCGCGTGGCAATCGTCGCACGAAATGCGTCCGTCTGCGCGGCCAGTTCTGCATCGCTCATCCGCTCGAACTCAGGCTCCAGCGCGTTGATGCGCTCCACCATGGGCATCAGCCGCCTGGCTTCACGTTCGTTCGGATCTCCGAAAACCTTCTTTGCCAGATTCTTGAACATCTTGTTAACACCTTCGTGCCGTCAGCGAGCCCTCTCTGAGGCTCGCCATTATTCGTCGAATAGCTCCCCGACCGACCGCCCCACATGGATACGGTTGATCACCTCCGCCAGGAGGGGCGCGACGGGAATCACTTTGATTTTGTTGTCGCAACGCCGGCGCTGTTCCGGCGTCAGCGCCACAGTGTCGGTCACAATGACTTCGCTCAACACGCTCTCGCGGATGCAGTCGGGCGCAGGCTCCGAGAAGATCGCGTGCGTCGCACAGGCCACGATATTGAGTGCGCCCTCTAAACGAGCGAACTTCGCAGCTTTCGTCAGCGTGCCCGCCGTGTCGATTTCATCATCCACCAGGATGACATTCCTGCCGCGCACGTCGCCAATCAGATTGAAAATCTCGGTGCGCCCCCCGTCCGGTGTGCGGCGCTTCTCGATAACCGCGAGCGGCAGATTGAGCCGCTCCGCGAAATTGCGCGCCCGGCGCAGCGCGCCGATATCCGGCGACAGCACCACCGTGTTTGCCAGTGAAGTGCCCTTGAAATAGTTCACGAACAGGTGCAGAGCCGGCAGCTCATCGCACGGGATGGAGAAAAAACCCTGGATCTGCTTGGCGTGCAAGTCCAGGGTCAGCAGCCGGTCCGCACCTGCGACATCGATCAGGTCGGCGACCAGGCGCGCTGTAATCGGCACGCGCGGCTGATCCTTCTTGTCCGTCCGGCCATAGCCGTAATAGGGCACCACCGCGGTGATGCGCCCCGCCGAATCACGGCGCAGCGTGTCAATGAAGATGAGCAGCTCCATCAGGTTATCGTTGACAGGCGCCGACGTCGGCTGGATCAGGAACACATCCTTCGCGCGCACGCTCTGGTGCAGACGCACGAACGTATTGCTGTTCGGAAAACGCTCGATGTCCGCCAGGCCCAAGGGCACGTGCAGACAGGCGGCCACCTCCTCAGCCAACGGCCGGTTTGCCGTCCCTGAAAACACCATCATGTCGCCGTACATCTTCACCGTCATGCTATGGCCGTGCATCTGCGCCTCCTCGAGCAACATTGCCCCTCAGGCAGGACTGATCACCTTCCGGTCGCCGTACAGCCGGCGATAGTATTCCTTGAACTCGCCCGACTTGATCTTGCGCCACCACCATTCGTTTTCCACGTACCAGCGCACCGTCTTGCGGATGGCCTCCTCGTGCGTGTGCCGCGGCTCCCAGCCGAGGTCGCGCAGCTTGTCCACGTTCAGACAGTAGCGGCGGTCATGGCCGGGCCGGTCCTCGACGTGCTGAATCAGGCTGTGCGGCTTGCCCAGCTCATCCAGCAGAATCTCCACCATCGCCAGGTTTTCCATCTCGCCGCCGGTGCCAACGTTGTAGATTTCACCGAGCGCGCCGCGCTGCAGCACGACATCGATACCTTCGCAGTGATCCAGCACATACTGGTAATCGCGACGCTGCTTGCCATCACCGTACACGGGCAGCGGCAGATTGTCAATGGCATTGGTTACAAAGAGCGGAATCACCTTCTCGGGATATTGGTACGGCCCGATGTTGTTGGCTCCCCGCGTGATGGTGACGGGCAGGCCGTAGGTGACGTAATAGGCAATCGCCATCAGGTCGCCGCTGGTCTTGCTGGCCGCGTACGGGCTGCGCGGGGCCACGGCATCGGTCTCCACCGAGCGGTGGTCGCCGTGGATGTGGCCGTACACCTCGTCGGTGCTGATCTGGTGATAACGCTCCAGTCCGAGTTGCCGCGCGGCTTCGAGCAGCACATAGGTCCCATAGACGTCCGTGCGGATGAAAGCATCCGGGTCCATGATGGACCTGTCCACATGGCTCTCGGCCGCGAAATTCACGATGGTGTCAATGTTGTGTTCACGCAGCGCAGCGGTAACGGCCTCGGCATCGCAGATGTCCGACTTCACAAATTCGAAACGCGGTTCATCGTCCACATCCAGCAGGTTATCCGGGTTGCCCGCGTAGGTCAGCTTGTCATAGACCAGGATCCGATAGTCGGGATACTTGCCCAGCATGTAGCGCACGAAGTTCGCGCCGATGAACCCTGCGCCGCCCGTCACCATAATGTTCTTCATCGCGTCATCACCCCTCAAACGTAAAGGGCGGATTGTTCTCCAACCCGCCCCCCATAGCCGATTGTCTGATATGGCTCAACCCGCTGCGTATTTCCGCAGCGCAGCGTCCAACGGCACATTCACGAGCACCGCGCCCACGATGCGCGCGCCGACCTGCTCCAGCAGTTGCCGGGCGCGCTGGGCCGCATCCCGCTTCGTCTGCCCCGCGATGACCGTCAGCAGCACGCCGTCCACCTGGCTCGCCAGTTCGGTCGCGTCGGTCGCGACCGCGACGGGCGGCGCATCCAGCAGCACCACATCGGCTTCCTCGCACAGCCGAGCCATCAGCCGCCCCATCGCGGGCGAGGCCAGCAGGTCTGACGGCACTTCCACGCCTGGGCCGCTCGTCAGCAGCCGCAGCCCAGGGACAGATGTCTCCTGCAGCGGCAGGGGCGCGGCCTCGTCCGCCAGCGCGGTCGTCACGCCCGCGTCGTTGGCCGCGCCGAACACCGTGTGCTGCCGCGGGCGGCGGAGGTTGCAGTCCGCCAGGATGACCTGCTTGCCTATGCGCGCATAGGTCACGGCCAGGTTGGCGGCCACGCTATCGCTGTCCCCCGCAGTATCCGCCGGGACGACCAGGATGGTGCGCAGGGGCAGCTCGCGCTCCGCGGACAGATTTACCCGCAGGCGGCGGTAC
>DAOUGK010000581.1:0-3774 GCA_034429055.1 Anaerolineae bacterium
GCCTGAACTTCATCGTTACTCCCCCACCTCGAACGTCGCCACGACCTGCTCGAAGATCTGCAATTCCTCCAGCGTCGTGTAGTACGTGCCGAGCATGTACAGCGTGCCCTCATGCGTCAGCAGCACGCGGCGATCCCGGGTGTCGGGCCCACCTTCCCACACGCGTTCGCTCTCCAGCACAGCGCCTGTCAGCCCCGCTGCCGTCGTCACGTCGGTCAACCGGGTGTAGATGTTGTATCCTTCCGCGCCGTGGATAGGGCCTGACGCGCCCGGCTCCAGGGCCACGGCAGCCGCGACTTCCTCTGCGCTCCAGAAGTTGTACGCCTCGAAGTCCGCGTTGGTGTAGCCTTCCGGGATGACGGTCACGTAGAAGACCGGGAAGGTCGGGCCGGTGGGCTCAGTTCGAATGATGTCGAACAGGCGGCTTTGGCCGGTGTCCTGCGTCAGCTCCCACGTCGACGGATGCGCGAACGTAATGCCCAGCGCTTCATCCGTGTATGTGAGCCAGCCGTCTGGCACCGCGCCCGCCTGCCGGATATCCTGCTCGACCAGCGCATAGACGCCCTCGGGCAGGTGCTCCTGGCCGCTGGCGAGCAGGAAGCGGGCCACCGCACTCTCCACGTCGCTGTGGCAGAGAGTCGCTGCGTCAGGCGTCCACGGGTCGCCCCAGCGCACCTGGCGTCCCGCGACCCGCAGGCGGTACTCGTTGGAGAGTTCCGGCCGCTGCCCCAGCTCGATCACGAACCCCCGCAGCCCCAGGCCGAGGTTCACCGGCTCGCACGCGGTTTCGGGCAGGTTGTCCAGCATCTCGCGCAGCACCTGCGTCTGCGCGGCGGTCAGTGTCCAGGCGGGATTCGGCAGGCCGGAGTAGATGTCGAGCGTGACCTGTGTTGTCTCCGGGTCGCGCGGCGCATCCACCGTCGTCGTGATGGTCACGGGCGCAGGCGTCGGCATGATGGTAGGCTCCGGCGTCGGCACCGGTGTCTCGTCGCCGTCGGTCGCGGGAACTGCGGCCGACGACGTAGCCGTCGGTGACGGCTGAAGGCCGCCACCCCCGCGTGTCGGCTCCGGCTCGCCGGGCCGCAGTACGAACAGCACGCCGAAGACCAGCGCCAGCACGGCGACCGCGCCCGCCAGCCCCGGCAGCAGCGGAAGCCGCCGGCCGGTGGCGGGTTGCAGGTCGGAAGGTGGCAAGTTGGCCGGTTGAATGGCAGCCAGGTAACCCGTCCGCAGCCCCGGATCGGGCCGCGCGTCGCGCAGGTCGGCCAGGTCACGGTCCATCGCGCGGTACTCGGCCAGCCGCGCGGTGCAGGCCGCGCACGTCCGCAGGTGTTCGTCGACCGCCGCCCGCTCCGCGCCGCGCAGGTCGCGATAGTCGGCCAGCAGCGTCTGTAACTCGCTATGGTTGAACGTTGAAGCGTTGTTCAGTGTCATCGCACATCTTCCTTCTTATAAGCCCGCCGGAACTGCTCGCGCGCCCGCTGCAGGCGCATCCGGGCCGCGCCTTCGGTCAGGTTCAGCGCCTCCGCCACCTCGGCTATCCTGAAGCCGTAGTGCGCGTAGAGCAGCAGCGCAGCGCGATGATCGGGCGCGAGGGCCGCCAGCGCGGCCTCGACCTGCGCTTGCCGGCTCACGGCTTCGGTGGGGTCGGGTGCGTACGTCCGCCCCTCATGCCATTCCCACGGCAGCCAGGCGAAGCGGCTCCGACGCTTGAGCGCGTTCAGCGCGAGGTTCGTGGCGACACGATAGAGCCACGCACGCGGGTTTTGCAGCCCGGCCAGCTGGTCGCGCTGGCGGTAGGCCCGCATGAACGTCTCCTGTGCCAGGTCCTGCGCCCACTCGCGGTCGTGCACCATGCGCACGAGATAGGCGAACACTTCGACGTGATGCCGCTCGAACAGGTGCGCGGCCAATGTCTCGCCATCCGCGGCGACGGCGGGCACGGTGGCGATAGTTTCACTGAGCATAGAAGCTCCCTCTTCCTGGGTGCTGTTCGGCATGATATCCCTTTGCTGCGAGTCGTTGCAACGCCTCTGATTGATATGACAATCGTAGGACGCATTTAATCACGGAACCGTTGCGCTGAACAGGCGAATTGACGAACCTCACATTATGTGTTATAAATCACCCGCCTTTTTTCGGGCGGAGTACAGCGCGACCGCCGGTGAGCTTGCGGCGGCGCGGATGAGAGGGGGCACTTATGCCGACACGACAACAAATCGCACTGCGCGAGAAGCGCAAACTGCTCGAGGAGCAGACGCGCATCAGCGGCGAGCTGGAACGACTGCGCGAGGCGCTCAAGATCGAGGTGGATGTGGACGCCGAGGAAGGCGACCCCGATCTCATCGAGCGCGAGAAGAATGTCGCGCTCGTCAGCCAGTTGGAGTCGCGGCTCGCGCGCGTGCAGGCCGCCTTGCGCTCCATCGAAAAAGGCAAGTATGGCATCTGCGAACGCTGCAACAAGGAAATCCCGACCGAGCGGCTGGAGGTCAGGCCGGATGCGACCCTGTGCGTCACCTGCCAGGCCGAGGTCGAGAAGCTTATCAAGCGCGGGCTGATGGCACGCAACCAGCAGGAAATCCAATAGGGGATGTGGGCCGTGGAATACGCGAGAAAACGGGTTTCGCACAGAAACCCGTTTTCTGTTTAACAAAGGAGGAGCTATGCCAACCGACAATCTCTTCGTTTCGAATCATCCTCTGATCCAGCACAAGCTGTCCATCCTGCGCGACAAGCGCACGGAGTCCAAGAAGTTCCGGGAGTTGATTCGCGAGATCTCCATTCTCCTGGCGTATGAAGCGACGGCCGACCTGGGCACAACTTCGATCGATATCGAGACGCCGATGGGCACGGCGCATTGCGGCCAGCTGACCGAGACCATCGGGCTCGTCCCGATTTTGCGGGCGGGGCTGGGCATGGTCGAGGGCATCTGGGAGATGATGCCCGGCGCTGAAGTTTGGCACATCGGTCTGTTTCGCGATGAGCGCACCCTGCGGCCGGTGCAGTATTACAACAAGCTCCCCATTGCGCCGACCGTGCAGGTGTGCCTGATCCTCGACCCGATGCTGGCGACGGGCGGCTCCGCAGTCGCGACGACGGACATCCTCAAGAAGTGGGGCGCGCAGCGGGTCAAGTACGTGGGCATCATCGGCGCGCCGGAGGGCGTGGCGCGGCTGCACGAGGCGCACCCCGACGTGCCGATTCACCTGGCCGCGCTCGATGAACGGCTGAACGAGGTGGGCTACATCGTGCCCGGCCTGGGCGATGCAGGCGACCGGCAGTTTGGGACAGGCTAAGATGCCACACAATTCCCGCCCCTCGTGGGACGACTATTTCATGAGCATCACGTTCCAGGTCGCGCTGCGCAGCACGTGCGACCGGGCGCACGTCGGCGCGACCATCGTCAAGGACCGGCGCATCCTGACCACCGGCTACAACGGCGCGCCCGCGGGCCTGCCGCACTGCGACGAGATCGGCCACCTGATGATCGCCGGCCACTGCGTGCGCACGCTCCACGCAGAGCAGAACGCCATCATCCAGGCTGCTTACCACGGCGTCAGCGTCGCAGGGGGCACGGTCTACGTCACGCATCAGCCGTGCCTGACCTGCGCCAAGATGATCATCAATGCGGGCATCAAGCGGGTCGTCTATGCCGGGCACTATCCCGACGAGAATGCCGTCGCCTTCCTGACCGAGGCGGGCGTCACACTGGACTATCTTGCGCGCCCCGCTGTGCTGCGCGACGAAGATAACGAAGCGTTGTGAACCGCGAAG
>DAOUGK010000582.1:0-2334 GCA_034429055.1 Anaerolineae bacterium
ATTGCGGCTTTCGCGCTCATCTGGGAGTTTGCGCCCTGAGAACGAGTGATGAGTAATGAGTAACGAGTAAGGAATGAATTCGTATCACTCGTTACTCGTTACTCGTCCGTCCCTGGCCTCAGCAGCACCACCGCGCTCAGGATGAACGCGGTCCCCAGCCACTGTAGCGGCTCCAGCCGCTCCGCGAAGAAGAGGTAACCGAACAGGGTGGCAACGGCCGGCTCGAACGTCGCGACGATGGCGGCGAGACTGACCGGAACCCACTGCACTCCGATGGCAAACGCCAGGCTTGCCAGCAGCGTCGGGATCAGTCCCATGCCGAGCAACAGGGCAATGGCCGATGGCGACGCCCACCCCTTCGCCAGTTCTGCGGGCGGCACAAGTGCAATGAGGATCGCCGCGCCGATCAGCAGGCCGTACACCTGCACCACCCAGGGCCGGTTGTGGCGGACGAGCGCCTTGTTGAACACGCTGTACAGGCCATAGGTCAGCCCCGCGGCCAGGCCGAGGGCGACACCCAGCCAGCCGCCATTGCTGGCCTGCTGGATGGCCGCCGGATTGTAGATCCGGGCGACGAGCGCCGCGCCGAACAGCGCCAGCGCCAGCGCCGCCACTCCCCGCCGACCCAGCTTTTCCCCCATCCAGCGCCAGGAAATCACCGCGACCCAGGCGGGCGAAGTGTACATCAGCACCGCCGCGACGGCCACGCCCAGCAGGTTGATGGCGTTGACGTACGTGATGAAGAACAGCGCGACGCCAAAGACACCATACGCCAGCAGGCCGGGCCACTGCCGCCGCGGCACGCGCAGATCGACGCGGAGCAGCAGGAGTGCGGCGAGCAGCAGCAGCCCACCGGCGCTGCCGCGCAGCCCGGCTGCTGCCAGCGGCAGCAGGCCGTGGTCGTTGATAAGGAGCTTGTAGAAGACGCCAATGGAGGCCCACAGGGTCGCGGCCACGAGCACCAGTACATAGCCGCGCAGTGCCGATGACGATTTCAGGTTGTCGGTTGGGGTCTGCCGTCGTATAATGCCCACGAATCTCACCTCTCGCTTTATCGATCAAGTGGCACTTGCTGTAGCCGGTCCCGGCTATGGCGCAGCCATAGCACACCGTGCCAGCACACCGTGCCGCTATAAGGAGCCTCTATGTCTGCAACCCGCTTCCTCTATCTCTCGCGTGCCGATGTCGCAGCCGTCGGCGTCAGCATGGCGGAGATCATCGATGCGCTGGCGGTCGCCTTCCGCGAGCATGGCCTGGGCCACGCGGAAATGCCGCCCAAGCCCGGCGTGCATTCGCGGCCCGATGCGTTTATCCACGCGATGCCCGCCTATATCCCGGCCCTGCACGCCATCGGCATGAAGTGGGTGAGCGGTTATCCAGACAACCCGGCGAAGGGCCTGCCCTACATCAGCGGCCTGCTCATCCTCAACGACGACGAGACCGGCCTGCCCCTTGCGGTGATGGACTGCACGTGGATCACCGGGATGCGCACCGGCGCAGCGACTGCGCTGGCCGCCCGCTATCTGGCGCGGCCTGAGTCGCAGACGGTCGGCATTCTGGGCTGCGGCGTGCAGGGCCGGACCAACCTGGAGGCGCTGAATGTGCTGTTTCCGCTCACGCGCGTCGTGGCCTATGACCGGACGCCGGAGAACGCGGCTCGCTATGCACGCGAGGTGCAGGAGCGTTGGGGGCTGGCGGTGACGGTGGCGAGCCATCCGCAGGAAGCCGTAACCGGGTGCGATATGGTTGTGACCGCCGGCCCGCTCCTCAAGCAGCCGCACGCCACCATCAAGGCCGGGTGGCTGGACACGGGCGCATTCGCCTCGCTGGTGGACTATGATTCGTATTGGGATGGGGCCGCGCTGCAAGAGGTGGACAAGTTCTGCACGGACGACATCCTACAGCTCGAATACTACCGCCGCGCCGGGTACTTCCAGAGCATCCCGCCCATCCATGCGTCGCTGGGCGAGCTGGTTACGGGGCAGAAGCCGGGCCGCGAATCCACAGCGGAGCGCACCATTGCGTGCAATCTGGGCCTGGCCCTGGACGACATGGCGACCGCACCGCTGGTCTACCGCCGCGCGGTGGAGCGGGGCCTCGGGACCTGGCTTCCGCTCTGAGGTTAAACTGCTTCCACGATGGCATCTGCATGCAAGACCTTCGAGGTCTCGTGCCAACCTTCGGTTGGCCTGCCCTCGTAGGTCTTGGCTGTGGGATTCACTCTGAAAGCAGTTTAGTAACCGCCGCCAAGACGCGAAGAACTGTAATTCCAACCCATCTTTGATAACTTGGTTGCGGCGCATCCTGAGCGGAGGGCGTCAGGGCCAGGCGCAG
>DAOUGK010000583.1:0-9319 GCA_034429055.1 Anaerolineae bacterium
GCCAAGCCACAGCCGAGACCGGCCGCAGCACCAAGCAGACCCTCACGGCGGGCTAGACTGTCATGCGCGTCACCGACGAGGGCCGCGCGCGCTGCTAATGTACTGTGTTAGCGGCATGCTAGACCGCTGCTTGAACCACCATTCGAGGGACCGAGGAGAGGACACTGATGCTGACCCAGGAGCAGATCGCGTATTATCACGAGCATGGTTTTCTGCGCATTCCGGAGATGTTCACGCCGGAGGAGGCCGACGAGCTGTCGGACGAACTCGACCGCCTGGTGCACGACTGGGCCATCACCGACAAGGGCTGGTCAGGCCCGTGGCGCAAGGCCTACATGAATGCGGAGACAGAGAAGAAGTCGAAGCTCACCGCCATGCACGACCTGCAATTCTACTCCGCGGCCTGGATGCGGGCGGTGACGCATCGGAAGCTGGCGGCGGCGATGCACGATATCCTCGGTAGCGACGTAGAGCTGCATCACTCGACGCTGCACATCAAGCCGCCGGAGGCGGGCCATCCCTTCCCGATGCACCAGGATTACCCGTTCTACGAACATGAGAACGGCGCGTATGTCGATGTGCTGGTTCACCTGGACGACACCAGCCACGCCAACGGCGAGATTCGTTTCCTCGACGGCTCGCACAAGCTCGGTAAGCTGAAGCATATCACCGAGACGCCGGAAGGTCCCTGCTCCCCCCACCTGTCGACGGATGAGTACCGGCTGGAGGACACCGTGCCCGTGCCGGCCAAGCGGGGCGACGTGGTGCTCTTCAACATCTACACCATCCACGGCTCCTACATCAACACGACCGATAAGGCGCGGCGCCTCGTGCGCGTCGGCTATCGCGACCCGCAGAACATCCAGATTGCGGGGCAGAGTTGCGCCCGCCCCGGGCTCATCGTCTGGGGCTACCGTGATCGCCGCGAAGGGCAGCCGCTCTTCCGGCAGGATTGAGGTTCACCATGACTACACTGGCGGTTGATGCGCAGACAGGCCTGCGCGCACAGTATGACCGGGATGGGTGGGTAGCGGCGCGGGGCGTGCTGGACGAGGGACTGGTGGCCGAGGCGCGCAGCCATGTCGATTGGCTGCTGGCCAAGCACCCCGACATGCGGCCGGAGCAACTGCACCACCAATTGATGACCGACGATCCCTTCTGGGTCCGGCTCATCAGTGACCCGCGGATGCTGGACGTGGCCCAGCAGTTCATTGGCCCCGACATTGCGCTGTTCGCGTCGCACTATATCGCGAAGCGCCCCTACGATGGGCAGAGCGTCCTCTGGCACCAGGACGGCAGCTTCTGGCCGCTGGAGCCCATGGAAGTCGTGACGCTGTGGCTGGCGGTGGATGATGCAGATGTGGAGAACGGCTGCCTGCGGGTGCTGCCGGGGACACAGAATCAGCGGCTGCTGACGCTCGACGAGATGGAGAAGCAGGACGATGGCCGAAACGTCCTCGGCACCGGCATCCGGCCCAGCGACCTGGACGAGTCGCGGGCGGTGGACGTCATCCTCAAGGCAGGCGACGTGGAAATCCACCACCCGAACATCATCCACGGCTCGAATGCCAACACCTCCCCGCGGTGGCGGCGGGGGTTGACCATCCGCTACATCCCGGCCTCCACCCGGATTGTCAGCGAAGAGCGGTGGGCGGCAGCGTTCCTGCTGCGCGGCCGGGCGCACCCGCAGGTGGATAACCGGTACCGTCGATTCCCTGCCTTTGTGGGCGGCACGCACATGCCCTTCCACAACTGGCAGGCGTGGAACGACTACGCTCGGTCATGGAACGAGGCGAACGGCTTCGCACCGTGACGGGGTGAACGGGTGAAGAGGTGACAAGGTGACGGGGTGAAGAGGTGAACAGGTGAGGAGCTTGCATCCTCAGATGCAAGCTCCAAACGGGTCGCACAAATCACAATGGACTCGAGGCTTCAGCCGGTTACACAGGGTACAATGGTTCACACCCATACCGGCTGAAGCCTCGACGCCAACACGTTCCGAAAGCAGGATAACCGCTGGCTGCCCCGACTTCACCTTGTCACCCCGTCACCTTGTCACCTCTTCACCCGTGAACGGCGCGCCCATGTCCCGCAGCACGCGCTGGACCGCCGGGGTGAAGTCCGGCAGGAGATCCAGCAGTTCCCACGCCAGCAGGTGCCACAGGTCGTCGTCCGCCGCGCGCAGCGCGAGCAAGCTGGCGCGCAGCCGGTCAATATCCGCCGCGTCTGTGCGGGCGAGTTCGTCAGCAATCGCGTCGAGGCGGCCGGTCAGGCCGCTGACGCTCTGCTCCGCCGCCGCGGCGCGTACCGGCGCAAGGGCATCCTCGATATCGCCCGCCGTGAGTACACCGGCAGCCAGGTTGCGGTCGAGCGTGCTGGCCGGGTCACGGCCGCTGTCGTAGAGCGAACCGGGCCGGTAGTCGTCCTCGATATCTTCGTCCGGCAGCAGCCGGCCGTACACGTAGATGTCGCCGCCGATGGATTCGCCGTCATCGGCTACCGCCACCTGGCCGAGCGGACCGCCGGGCAGCGTCGCGAGACTGTCATCGGCCAGCATACCCGCTTCCTCCTGCATGTCGGCCCAGTCCTCGACGCCCATGTCATCAGCCTGCGCATCGAGGTCAAACTGGTCTGCGCCCGGCATCCCGCCGTCCAGGTGCGCCAGGTCGAAGGCTTCCTCGCCCTCGGTCAGCCCGTCCATTTCATCCAGGGCGAGCACGTCGTCGCGCGTGGGGATGCGGCTGTCATCAGACGCATCCGCGGGCTCGTTGCTCGTCTCAGGCAGGCCCCTGACCATCCGGCCCACACGAACCGCCTCGGGATGCTCGCCGCCCCGCGTCAGGACGTCGTCGCGCAGCCCGCCGACAAGCGCCTGACCCTCCTCCCCCGCGGGCGGCTGCCAGGCCGTGCCGTGAGCGAGCGCCAGCGCGTTGAAGTCCTCCAGCAGCACCTCCAGCCGTTCGGCCAGCGCGGCATCGCCCTCGACCATCGCTTCGAGCGCGCCGATGACCTCCGCCCGGTTCGACTCCGGCTCGGCCCGGAACTCCTCCCACAGCGGGGTGTACATGTCGCTCTCGCGCATCCGGGCTGCGAGCAGGTCCCGTAGCTCCTCGACCAGGCTGATGCCTTCCGGCCCGGCCTGACCTTCCAGTTCCTCCCCGCCTCGGCGGTCCAACAGTAATACAAGATCAACGATATCATTCACAGCCATGATTCATCCCTCTCATCATCTCACATGAAATCTCCGCTGTTAGTCTAGCACACCCCGGCCAAGTGGTATGGAGCCAAGCCCACATACCCCCATCCGCAACCCTATCACCTTGTCACCCCGTCACCCCGTCACCTTGTCACCTCTTCCCCCGTTCCCCCCGTCACCTTGTCACCCCGCCGCCTTATCACTATAATACACCCCATGAACCTACACCGCCCGGCCACGTTCCGCGCCCTGCGCCACCACAACTTCCGGCTCTGGTTTTTCGGTCAGGGGTTCTCGCTCATCGGCACGTGGATGCAGACCATGGCCCAGCAGGTCCTGGTCTACCGGCTGACCGGCTCAGCGGCCGCGCTGGGCATCGTGACGGCTATCGGGCTGATCCCCCTCATCCCGCTCTCACTTTGGGGCGGTTCGATTGCTGACCGGATTCCCCGCCGCACCATCATCCTGTTCTCGCAGATTGTGATGATGGTGCAGGCTTTCATCCTGGCCGCGCTGACCTGGCAGGATGTGGTGCAGATCTGGCATGTCTATGTGCTGGCGTTCGTGCTGGGCGCAGCGCAGGCCATCGACATGCCTGCACGGCAGGCGTTCATCGTGGATATGGTCACCGCCCGCGAGGACCTGACCAACGCCATCGCGCTGAACTCGACCATCTTCAACGGCGCGCGGGCGCTCGGCCCTGCCCTCGCGGGCACGCTGGTGGCCGCATTGGGCGAGGGCCCGGCTTTCTTCATCAACGGGCTCAGCTTTGTGGCGGTCATCATCAGCCTGCTGCTGATGCGCAGTCTGCCCGTGCGCGCAGCCGCGCCGCGGCGCAACCTGGCCGGCCACATGGCCGAGGGCTTCCGCTACATCCTCACCCGGCAGACCATCGTCGTCCTGATCAGTCTCGTCGCGGTCAGCGCGTTCATGTCGATGCCGTACAGCACGCTCCAGCCGGTGTTCGCCGGGGAGGTGCTGAACGACAGCGCGCAGCCCGTGATTCACTATCTGTGCGACGGACCAACGCCCCGCTTCCGCTGCGAGTCGCCCGAGGCCCTGCCGCTCGGCATCCTCCTGACTGCGGTGGGAGTCGGCGCGGTGATCGGCGCGCTGGCCGTCGCGTCGCTGCCCAACGACGCACGGCGGGGACCCTTCCTCACGCTGGGCAACCTGGGCTTCCCCGCGCTGCTGATTGCTTTCTCGCTATCGCGCTCGTTCCTGCTGTCCGTGTTCCTGCTGATGGGCGTGGGCGCCAGCTTCGTCTTCCAGAACTCGCTCGCCAACACGCTGCTGCAGCTGTCGGTGCCGGATGAGGTGCGGGGCCGCGTGATGAGCGTCTACACCCTGGTCTTCCAGAGCATGATGCGGCTGGGTGGCTTGCAGGCCGGGCTGATGGCCGATCGCTTCGGCGCGCCGTTCGCGGTGTTTCTCGGCGCAGTTGTCTCGCTCGGCTACGGGCTGTTCGTGGCGCTGCGCTATCCCCGGGTGAGGAACATGGCATGAGCGCATCTCGCTCTATGTTCATTCCCGGCCTGGGCCGGTTGCCGGCTGACAGCGGGCTGATCCCCCGGCAGACGGGCGGTGACGGGCGGTTCCAGGTAGGCGCGGGCGGTGTGGCCTCGATTCATGCCACGGGCGACGGAAAGGTGGAGTTCATCGCCTTTCACAGTGCGGGGGAGGGGCCGGATACAGGCCACACGCTGGCCTATGTGGGGTCCAGCCTGGGCTATCCGGCATTCTATCCCGTCCACGAAGTCAGCCTGGAACGGTCCGTACAGGCCGTGCTGATGGACCTGGACGGCACGAGCGTGCACAGCGAGGGGTTCTGGACGTGGATCATCGAGCAGACGACCGGCAGCCTGCTCCGCAATCCCCGCTTCACCCTCGAACCGGCAGACCTGCCCTACGTCTCCGGCCACAGCGTATCAGAGCACCTGCAGTACTGCGTCACGAAGTACTGCCCTGGCCGGACAGTCGAGCAGGCACGGGAGTTCTACTTCGAACACGCCCACCGCGAGATGCGGGCCATCCTCGAGGGCCGGGGCCGGGGCGACGCATTTCAACCCGCACCTGGGCTGAAAGAATTCCTGCTGGCGCTTAAGGCCGCACGCATCCGCATCGCGCTGGTAACTTCGGGGCTGCACGAGAAGGCGTATCCGGAGATTGTCGCCGCGTTCCGCACGCTGGGCCTGGGCGACCCGGCGGAGTTCTACGACGCCATCATCACTGCCGGCTACCCGCTGGGCCGGGGCGCGGCGGGCACGTTGGGCGAGTTGACCCCCAAGCCGCATCCCTGGCTCTATGCCGAGGCTGCGCGTGTCGGCCTGGGCATCCCCTTCAACGAGCGCAATCGCGTCGTGGGCATCGAGGATTCGGGCGCGGGTGTCTGCGCCATCCGCCTGGCCGGGTTTCCCACGATCGGCCTGACCGGGGGGAACATCGAGGCTAGCGGGACGCGCGGCCTATGCAGCCATTTCTGCGCGGACCTGGCGGAGGTGCGGCGCGTGGTGATGGGCGGATGATAGGCACCCACTTTGGCAAAAGCCGCCCGCGAATGATACAATCAAAGCTGTTCTCGGGACGGTGGCGAAATGGCATACGCATCGGTCTTAAAAACCGAGGGGTGAACAGCCCGTGTGGGTTCGAGTCCCACCCGTCCTATATCACTACGTGTAGTAGGTAGCACAGTCTTTCCCCACTACTGGTTGTGGTCGCTGCGAAAGGCGCAGACCGACCATGACCGGCACGCAACAGCCCTACACACTGGCACAATGCGTTGACCTGTTCTACCTGGACAACGCCGCGCGGGCGCTGGCCCCGCGCACCCAGGGCTATTACCACGAGAAGCTAGACCCGTTCATACACTGGCTGACCGAGCAGGGCATTACGGCGGTCGGTGACTTTGACGCGCCCAGCTTCCGGCGCTTTCTGCTGCATCTTCAGGACCGCAACCTATCCCCCTACACGGTGCACGCTTACGCGCGCTGTATCAAGACGTTCGGCTTCTTCCTGGTGCGTGAAGGTATCGTGCCAGCTTCCCCCATGCGCCGCGTCAAGATGCCCCAGCTACCCAAAGACCTGTTACCACCGTTCAGCCGGGCCGAGGTGCGCGCCCTGGTGGATGCTTGCGACCAGGAACGCGATACGGCGCTGCTGCTCGTGCTGCTGGACTGTGGCGTGCGGGCTTCCGAACTCTGCGCGCTGAACGTAGGTGATGTGGACCTGCTCACGGGTGAAGTACGGGTGCAGCGCGGGAAGGGCAGCAAAGACCGGGTAACGTTCGTGGGGGCGCGCACCTGTAAGGCGCTGCTGCGCTATCTGGCAACCCGTCCCGGCACGCAGCCAACCGCACCGCTGTTCGTGGCGCTGCGCGAGGGTACCCGGCTGACCTACTGGGGGTTGCGTTCGCTGCTGGAACGTCTGGGCGACCGGGCCGGGGTGGATGACTGTGACGCGCACCGCTTTCGACGCACGTTCGCAGTTGAGTCTTTGCGGGCGGGCATGCCGGTGATGCAGCTCGCGGCCATGATGGGGCACGGCTCGTTGCCCGTGCTGCAACGGTACTTGCGCATGCTCACCGCTGACCTACAGGCGGCACACGCTGAACATGGGCCGGTTGACCGGCTGCTACAGAAAGGACGGGGCAGGTGAACGCACTTGACATGGCACTTACGGTGACAAGCTGGCTGCTGCTGGCTGTGTTCGTGGTAGGCGCGGGCGCGCTGCTGGCTGTGCTCGTACTGTGGGCTGTGCGACCACCACGGCGCGCCAAGCGCAGCTATGACGGCGGCACGGTGAAGCAGGTACGCGAGTACAAGACACCGGGCGAACTGGTACCCGTGACCGAACCCGAACCGGAAGAGGACTTCAACCCGTTTGCGGTTGCGCCCTACCAGCCACAACCCGCACCAGTTATCCGCGTTGACACGGGCCGTCTGCCAGTCGCAGACAATGGCCCGGCGTGGGAACTGGAACGACGCACACCGCACCGCACACCGAGCGTAGAAAGTGACTTTGCTGTGCCAGCGTTACAGGCGGGCATGACGGCGCTGGCCGTGGGTGTAGGCGCTGCGCTCGTGGCGTGGGCGCTGGCGTGGTCCTGGCGCGTCCCTGTGGCCGTCTGTGGGGCTGTGTTCGTGCTGTCCTGGCTGTGGCGGCTGCGCATTGTTGACGGGCTGCTGTGGACCGTGGAAAGCATCATCCGGCGTGACGTGACCGGCGACGGGCAAGTAGGCGCGCCACAAACGAACTTCGCACTTGTCAATCCAGCGGAGGCCCGCACGGAGGCGGCACGAGCTGAACGCACCCAGGCCGATGATACGCGGCGGGCTGAACTGTTGGACTTCCTACACCGCTGCTACACGGTCGGCACGGGCGTAAGGGCGCATGATGCGAACAATCTTGGACCCGTGCGGGATAGGTATATCCGGCTGCGCGGCACGCTCATGCAACTTGGCATTGCCCGCTGGAAGAATCCCGACAAGACCGGGGCGGGCTGGCTGCTGACTGTGGACGAAGAGCAAGCGGCGGCAATCATCATGCGGCACACGACATAAGTTAGTGCCTGCCTGCCTGCCTGCGTGCCTGTGGGGTATACCGAAAGGGGGTGATGCACAGCGAAAGTGGGGCAGGTGCACGGGGTAGCATCTCGCCCGCGCGCGCGGGCCAAGAGAAGTCAACGAATGCCAACGGCTAGCGGCACGCGGGGGCAAGTTTCCCTAACTTTCCGTAACTTTTTCTAGCTTTTTCTAGGCGCAGACGGCAGACGGACGGCGCAGCGACATTCACAAAGACAGCGCCCGGCAAGTGTTCGAGCACTCGCCGGGCCGGTTGGCAGACGGTCGGTAACAGTCTGGCCGGGCACATTATACCACGGACAAGCCCCGGCTCGAACACCAGAGGAGTACCCATTATGGCATTTCGTGTCATTTCCAGCACGCAGACGGCAACCACGGCGCGCCCGGCGCTGCTGATTGCCGAAGAACCGAAGGTTGGACCCGAACCGGGGCGCAATGCCATCTGTCTGGTTTGCCACAAGCAGATTGCGGCCGGGGAACTGTGGCGCAAGGTATGGGCGGCTGACATGTCCTACAGTGTGGCGATACACAACGCCTGTCGGGGGGTGCGGCGATGACCACCCACACTGTGAAAGGGGGTATGGCTGGGTTCGGTATCGCGCTGTTCGTGGCGCTGCTCTACTGCATCGCAACCGGGCACGTCACCGAGGCGGCGCTTGGGGTAACGCTTGGCGCTATCGCAGCCGTGCCCGTGGCGCTGCTGCTCGTGGCGCTGTGCAGGAGTGTGCGGTCATGACCGCGGGCGTACCCGCGGCGCTGGCATTTGTGGCGGGCGTGCTCGTGGGCACGCTCACGGAACGCGTCCGGCGCGAGTGTAGGCGCTGGCAGAACTGGTACAAATCACCATCACAAGGAGCATAACTCATGGAACCTACAGACACTTTCACTGTGACGGCGCATGTCGTCTTCCACGTGCCCGGCAAGTATCACGATGGGCACGGGCTAACCAAGCTGGCTGCGTGTGCGCTGGAGCGTGACGTGCAGGAAGCTATGGAACTCTCGTTCCAGCACGGCGCAATGGTGGAATTGGGGGCCACCCTGGACAACATCGAAACCGGCTATTACGACCTGAGTGAGGCATAGCGGCAACATGGCCCGGCTCGTGCTGCGACATGGGCCGGGCACGTCTACCAGTAAAGCGCGCTACCTTGACAAGTAAAGTCTACTACGTTTAGGGGCACTTTTGGTTGATATGAATTCCTATCCCGTAACAAGTCCCCCCAAAAGGCCCGCGCTGGAGTATCCGGCATGATATGTTGGAGGTGGTAAAGCACTCATTCCCATCATAGGAGTAGACATCATGCGAAGAACCGAAGTCCAAAGCCTGAGCATCGACCGGCCTACCGTGGCGCTGCTGGCGCTGCTGGCTGACCGGGAGACGGACGGCAACCGTTCACTCGTGGCCTGGCGCGCCGTCCGCGAGTATGCCGCCAAGCGCGGCGTCCAGGTGGACAGCCAGCCCGCCGAGCAACCGGCGCAGCCGGTGGAGGTAACAGCATGAACGGCAACGAAAAGCCCACCGTTGCGAGCGGTGGGCACGGGC
>DAOUGK010000584.1:0-2261 GCA_034429055.1 Anaerolineae bacterium
CGACCAGTGGTCGGTGAGCGAGATTATCAGCCACCTGTGCGCGGTCGAGCCGCCCTATCGTGCCCGTCTGGTGCGCATCACCCTGCAGGAGAATCCCTACGTCACAGCCATCGGGCGCATCACGGGCGACTATGATCCCGACACGCCGGTCCCGATCCTGATCGAGACGTTCACGTCGTTGCGCACTTCCACGCTGGACTTCCTGGAAAGTCTGGCGCCTGTGGCCCGGGCGCGGCCCGCGGTCCATGCGGAGCTGGGGCCGATCACGCTGCGGAGCCAGGTCGAAGCGCTCCTCGCCAACGACGAAGAACAACTGGCTCGCATCCGGGTCATCCTGGATCGTACTGCATAGAGTGAATTGAGCATTGACTCTGGCACGGTGTGCTGTGGCTTCGCCACAGCCGAGACCGGCCAGAGCGATAACCAGATGATGTAGAGATAGAGACCGATTACCATTTGTCAGGAAGGTGTCATGTCTGAGTTTGCGAACCTATCGCCGGAATTGCAAGAGCATTACACGAACATGCAGGATGACCTGTACGATGGCCTCAAAGAAGAAGTGGTCGAGGCGACGCGCAAGGCGCTCGCGTGGGGTGAGTCGCCGGCCAATGTACTGAATTACGGCCTTGTGGCTGCCATGGACATCGTGGGCCGCGACTTCGGCGCGGGCATCCTGTGGGTGCCGGAGGTGCTGCGCGCGGCCAACGCAATGAAGGCTGCCATGGAGATCCTGCGCCCGCTCCTGACCGAGACCGGCGCGCCCAAGATCGGCATTGCCGTCATCGGCACGGTCAAGGGCGACATCCATGACATCGGCAAGAACCTCGTCGGCATGATGTGGGAGGGCGCGGGCTTTGAGGTGCACAACCTCGGCATCAACGTGGACGCGGACAAGTTCATCGCGGCCATCCGCGAGCACAACGCCGACATCCTCGGCATGTCCGCGCTGTTGACCACAACCATGCCCTACATGCTCAACGTTATCGACCGGCTCAAGGAAGAAGGGCTGCGCGACCGGGTCAAGGTGCTGGTCGGCGGCGCGCCGCTCAACGGCGCATTTGCCGAGGACATCGGCGCGGACCATTATTGCAAGGATGCGGCTGAGGCAGTCGTGACCGCGAAGGCCGTAATGCAGGCAAAATAGCAGACCGCTCGGCAGGCATAGCCGAAAAAGAGGAAGTGTGGACAAACTGACCGATTTCCTCCACGCGCACACCGTAGTGATCGGTGACGGCGCGATGGGAACCATGCTGCAGGCTGCCGGACTGACGACCGGCGGCTCGCCCGAAGCCTGGAATGTCGCGCGTCCCGACGCAGTCAAGGGCATCTACCAGGGCTATGTCGATGCCGGCTCGCAGATCATCACCACGAACACCTTCGGCGGGACAAGCTACCGCCTGGCGCGTGAAAACCTGGAGTCGCACGTACACGAGTATCACGTCGCAGGCGCGCGGCTGGCGCGCGATGTGCCGGACGCGGCGGTCCACGAGGTGCTGGTCGCCGGTTCGATGGGTCCGACGGGTGAGATCATGGAGCCGCTGGGCACGCTGACGCCGGAGGGCGCGCGCGCTGCGTTCGCGGAGCAGGCCGCCGCGCTGGCCGAGGGCGGGGTGGACTTCTTCCTCATCGAGACCATGAGCGCGCTCGACGAGCTGCAGGCGGCGGTCGAAGGCATTCGCTCCGTCTCTGACCTACCGATTGCTGCGACCATGACCTTCGACACCCGTTTTCGCACGATGATGGGCGTCAAGCCCGTGCAGGCCCTGAGCGCGTTGCACGATATGGGCGTGCGCGTCATTGGCGCAAACTGCGGCAACGGGCCGGATGAGATCGAGCGGGTCATCTCGGAGATGGCCGCAGTCAAGCCGGCCGATGTCTTTCTGATGGCGCAGTCGAATGCCGGCCTCCCCAAGTATGTGGACAAGCAGATTCACTATGACGGCACCCCTGAGGTCATGGCCGCGTACGCAGCCAAGATGAAAGCACTGGGCGTGAGTTATATCGGCGCGTGCTGTGGCAGCACCCCCGCGCACATCGCGGCGATGAGACGAGCGCTGGCGGGGTAGAGACCTCCGGGGGCAATGGAATCACTCCGCCAGGCCGAACTGTTCGCGCTCGTCGAGGCAGAGCAGCGCCACATGCGGGCGTTGCTCGCTCGCCTCAAGCCCGCCCATCTGGCGGCGCCCGGCGTCACCGGGTCGTGGACAGTTAAGGACCTCCTCGCCCACATCACCTTTTGGCACCGGCGGCTGTTGCACATC
>DAOUGK010000585.1:0-2685 GCA_034429055.1 Anaerolineae bacterium
GCGCCCCACCTCATAGGCCTGTTCTGCCGTGGCCCGGGCATCGAGCAGCGCGCCGACCTGCACGGGCGAGAGGGTCCAGGTCTTGACCGTGCCGTCCGCCTGTGCGGCTTCCAGCACCACCCGGCGGTTCCGCCACTCGTCATCCAGGCGCGCGGCCGCGTCTGCCGTCGTCCGGCCGCTCAGACTGCGCCCCAGGGCCTCCACGCCGGCCAGGATACGGTCGCTGCCGTAGATCTGCACCAGGCCTACAACGGCGCCGGCGACCAGGCTCAGAAACAGGAGCCAACCGATCAGCAGAAGCCAGAACGCGCCCGACGCGCTGCGTCTGGGGCGTTCACGGACAGGAACTGTTTGAGTTGTCATCTGTGTCAGACAATACACCTATCATGCCAGAGCCAAAACTTCAACGCCAGAACTGCGGCAGATAGTCGCGATAGCAGTCCAGGTAGTCATCCAGAATCTGCTGCGCCACGTCCAGGTCGGTGACGACCGGGTCGAGCAGCAGGCATTGCAGCGCGAGCTGGCGGTCGCCCTGCACCGCGGCATCCACGGCCAACCGCACGACGGCCAATTCGCGGCGCAGCAACTCTGCGATGCCCTCCGGCATGTCACCCACGGCCACCGGACTGATCCCCGCGCCGGTGATGACCGCAGGTGTTTCAACGATAGCGCCGGCCGGACGGTTCCCAATCTGCCCGACGTTCGGCAGATTTACTGCGAGACTGTAGTGCCGGCCCGCAGCAACAATTGTCTCCACGATATCGCGCGTGCCCTCGCCGTCGCGCTCGCGCAGCGCGTCCACCGGCGCCTGTCCGTCGGCCATCTGGCCGATCAGCGCGTGGCCCTCCCGGCGGCGGCGGTCGTTGCGCTCCCAATCGTACAGGCTGACCTCATACTTCTCCCACGGCCGCGTGACCGGGTCGCTGACCCAGGGCAGGTACTCGCACAGGTGCTCGTCGCCGGGGATGGGGAAGCGACCGAACGCAGCATACACGCGCCGTGTCAGCGGCTCGAAGGAGGGATCGAGGCGGACCCACTGCTCTGCGAAGAGCGGGTACAGGTCCTCCCCGGTCCGCCGGTCGCGTACGTCCAGCATCCACGTGAAGTGGTTGAGGCCCGCAGCCTGGATGTCGAGCCTGTCCACGACCTGCTTGACGATGAGCTTCAGGCGCGGCCACAGGTCGGGGTCGGCGTGGGAGCTGATCTCGCCCTCCGGCACTGCGATGCCCAGCTTATCGGCCAGCGCATAGCCTACCATGCCGTAGCCGGTAAAAATCTGGTGGCACAGGCCGACGACCTTGATCTTGCTGTAGCGATGGATGGCATCGCAGATGCGGACCATGGGGTTCGAGAAGTTGATGAACCAGGCGTCGGGGCAGGCCTGCTCCATCGCGTGCGCAATCTCGAGCACCGGGCCGATGTTGCGCGCGGCATGCGCAAAGCCGCCCGGCCCGCCGTTCTCCGCATACGGCTGGCGCACGCCGTACCGGAGGGGAATCTCCCAATCCTGCTGCCAGAGCCGCTCGCGCGGGGGCACTTCGATGGCGGAGACGACGAAGTCCGCGTCGGGCAGCGCGTCGAGATGGCCGGCGTGCGCGGTCACGCGCATCTGCGCACCCCACTCGCGGTTGAGCCGTGCAGCCAGCCGCGCCATCAGACCGAGCGCATCAGGATTACGGTCCACGAGCGCGAGATGGCTGCCCCGCAGCTGCGCGCTGTTCATCAGCGCGGAGAGCGTCTCCAGCCCGAAACTGGCGCTGCCCGCGCCGATGATGACGACCTTAGCCATCGTGCCTCCTGTGCGCCCCAACGACGGTTAATTTTGCGCTGTGTGTGCAGGTTTGTCAAGAGAATCGCATACTTTTCCGATGACTATTCAACCGCCGCGGAGCATCCTGAGCGGAGCCCGCTGCTTTTCGCGGGCGTAGTCGAAGGATGCAGAACCAGCCTGGCGTACGGGCAGCATCCTTCGACTGCGGGCGTCGCCCACGCCCTCCGCTCAGGATGCCTGCCGGATACTCTCGGCTACACGCGCGGCAGCACCACACCCTCCGGCGTGATGCCCGCGACGCGGTCCACGCCCTCGTACGCGACGGCCAGAAAGTGGCTCTGGAGCGCCTGCCCCGCCTCCAGCCGCACCGCGCTGCCATTCGCAATGGCCTCGCTCAGCCCGCCCGTCGGATAGCTCGTCCACGGCTCCAGCGCAGTGGTGTGCAGCCGGCCCCACCAGGGAAAGCCCGTGCCTGCGCCGTCGAGCTGCTGCCAGTACCAGATATAGCGGAAGAGCGCGGGGTCGAACCGCACCCCGAAGCCAACCTGCCGCGCCGCGTTGGTCACGGCGTACCAGCCGTCGGTCAGTTCCGTGATGTAGGCCATCTCCTGCGCGGCCAGCTCACCGCGGGCCGGGATGCGGCTGGCATCTGCGGTCGCGCCGTCCGGCGTGGGCACATGCGGCCAGCGCGCGTGCGCGTTGACCCGGAAGCGCCGCGGCTCGTAGTTGTCCATCACGTCGTTGACGATGAAGCCGTGGGCGGGCACGTCGATCACCGCCCCTTCATCGAGGAAGGGCCGGCCCAGCGCGATGTGCTGGCCCCACATCAGGTGCATGGGCTGGCCGCCCTCGTTGACCACGCGCTCATCGATCGTAAGCACCGCGCGGCCCGGCGTGAGGCTGAGCGTCTTCTC
>DAOUGK010000586.1:0-8062 GCA_034429055.1 Anaerolineae bacterium
AAGCGCAACGAGGGCGACCTGGAGGATGTGCCCGAGGCCGTGCGGGAGAAGATGACGTTCATCTTTGCGGAGCGGGTCGAGGAGGTCATCGAGGCTGCGCTGACGCCGGCCGGGAACGGGCACGAGGCCGAAGCCCCTGTACCGGTCAGCGTGCCGGAACCGGAGACCACACCGGAGCCGGTCGCTGAAGTGACGGTAGAATAAGAAGGCGCAACCACGGAAGATGCGGAGCACGCAGAAGCTAAGCAATTCAGTATTTCCGCATAGTCCGCGTCTTCCGTGGTTGCGGTATAATTGTGGTATTTGATCGGAGGGCCGGGAGTCGGTCAGTACAGGAGCGCTGATATGGTCAAGACGAAGAGGGAGATTTTGCGCCGGTTGACGCGCTTCAATCGTGAGCGAGGCAGCGAATTCGGCGTGCGACGTATCGGCGTATTTGGTTCAGCAGCTCATGACCGACTTAATTCGCAGAGCGATGTCGATGTCGTGGTGGAGCTGACAGAGCCGGATCTGCTCCTGCTGATAGGCCTGCAGCAGGAGTTACAGGATGTCTTCGGGCGTGAAGTAGATGTGGTTCACTACCGATCCACGATGAATCCGGTGCTCAAACGCCACATCGACCAGGAAGCCGTTTATGCCGGATAGTGATCTGGTGCGTAATATCCTGGAGCAGCTACTCAAGGCAACGTATACCATCCAGCGTCGCTTTGCACCCATCCAAGCTCCTGACGACTTTCTCGCATGCGATGATGGGCTTGATCGCCTTGATGCAATCTGTATGCAGTTGATCGCCATCGGCGAGAGCGTCAAGAATCTCGACAAAGTGACAAGCGGTGCGTTGCTGTCTCAGTACCCCGATATTGAGTGGCGTCGCATGATGGGAATGCGTGACTTTCTGAGCCATCATTACTTCGATCTGAACGAGCAGGTAGTCTACAACGTCTGCGCCAGGAACATCCCTCAGTTACAGCAGCAGATTGCCAAGATGCTTCAGGACCTGGCGGCTAACAACAGTGCTCGAACCTCCTGACATCGCCCCCGCTACCCTCGCCGCTGGTCTCCAGGCGGAGTACGGACTGCGCGCCAGCGGCGTCGCGTTTCTGCCCCTCGGCGCGGATGTCAACACGGCAGTCTATCGCGTGAACGCTGAGGATGGTACGGCGTGCTTTCTGAAGCTGCGCCGCGGGCCATTCGACCCGCTGACCGTCGCCATTCCACACTTGCTGCATACGCAGGGCATCCGCCAGGTTATTCCGCCCATCCTGACCCTCTCCGGGCAACTCAATGCGCGGCTCGACCCGTTCACGCTGGTCCTGTACCCTTTCGTTGCCGGCTGCGACGGGTATGCGCGGGAGCTGTCGCTTGCCCAGTGGCGCGAGCTCGGCGCTGCGCTGCGCGGGCTGCACGCTGCGGTCCTGCCGCCGGCGCTGGCGGAGAGTATCCCGCACGAGACATACACCGCGCAGTGGCGCGACGCGGTACTGCGGTTTCAGAGTATGGTTGCGGATACGCCTTTCGCTGACCCGGTGGCAGCCGAGTGTGCCGCGTTTCTGGACGGGCAGCGCGAGGTCATCTCGCATATGGTGCGGCGGGCAGAGGAACTGGCCGCTGACGTGCAGGCGCGCGAGGTGGGTATGGTTCTCTGTCACGGCGACATGCACGCGGGCAACGCCCACCTGACGGAGGACGGCGCGTTGTACGTGGTGGATTGGGATACTATGCTCTTTGCGCCGAAGGAACGTGACCTCATGGCCGTGGGCATGGGCGGCAGCTGGCAAGGTGCGGCGGTCGAGGGCTGGTTCTATGCAGGCTACGGCCCCGTCGAAGTGGACCGGCACGCGCTGACGTACTACCGATACGAGCGCGTCATCCAGGATATCGCGGCCTTCGGTGAACAACTGCTGTTGAGCGACGAGGGCGGTGCGGACCGCGCGCAGTCGCTCCATTACCTGATCGGCTCGTTCGCGCCCGGCAGCGTGGTGGAGGCCGCGCTGCACACGGACGGCTGACGGCTGGAAACTGGAAGCTAGAAGCTAGATGCTAGAAGCCCAGCCTCGGATAGCATTTCCCAATCTAACGAAATCTGCGTGGGGACGGTCAGAAATAACCGATGGTAGCAGAATGGAGGGGAAAAGAGCGATTCTGAACGCTTCAATCCCTGCACCCCTCTGCAACGCCTGCAAGCTTGTAACTTCGGCTTCATGAACCCGCACCGTGTAATCTTCCCACACCGTCACGAGACTTTGATCGTATGCTTGATGGTGGAGAGCACACAACGCTAACCCGTTGTAAGTTCTGTCCACACTGTCTTCATGACTTACTGGAACGATATGGGCGGCATCCGTCAGGTTCAACTGCACACCGCAAAAGGCACAACGATAGTTGTACGCAGTTAGCACGTTCTTACGGAATTTGGCGTCACGTAGTCTTCGACTGACTGACGTAACAGCGGTTCGCCGCTGCGGGCTGGTCACAGGCAATTCGGCAGTGTTGACCTCTGGTTGTTGGGCGACCGTTTCCAGCGCAGTCAGGTCTTGTGTGGACTGACCAAAGTCATGGAGCGTTTCCAGATCGATGACGTATTGGGCAAGGAAGTCCGGTCTGAAAGCGATGGCGATCTCCTGGTTGCCCTTGTCCGATGCAGCAAACCCATTCTGCGCTGCCAATTCCAGGCTTTGCCTGCGAATCTGTAGCGATGGCGAGAAGCCTAAGGGTGCGTTATGCTTGCGGAAGTCGAAACCGGCGAAGACATTGCCTGCTGACCACCACCCCAGAATAAGGCTTTTTGCACCGGGAAGCTGGTGAAACTGGCTTATACCCGTCACCTGAATTCGGTATTCATCGGCCGGACGCGCGTGCCCTCCGCCGTGAGTTATGTTCCAGATGTAGATGTGCAGCCGGTAGCTTTGATCTCCTTGATACATTTGCAGGTCGAATGGGTGGTTGTCAGAGAGATAAAGGACGTTCCACCCAGACTCTCTAATGGCTGTTACGATGGTTTCAAGAAGCTGGCTCTTCGTCAGAAGTGGTCTCGTTGACTGCGGGGGCATCGTTGCTCCTGAGTGGGAAGATGTCATTGACCTCCTGAAAGCGATACATACTGCCTTTCAGGTAGGTTTCATCGAGCTCGAAGGCAAACCATCGACGGCGTGCCATTTCTGCGGCTTGGCCGGTCGCATTGGAACCGGCAAATGGGTCAAGCACCACGTCGCCCTCTTCACTGAGAAAGTCGATGAAGAAGCGAGCAAAGTCAACTGGAAAGCGAGCAGGATGCGACTTTATCCCTGCTTCATTACAGCGTCGCAAGTATGCGCTGTTAGATTCGGTGTTTGCCAGACTTAGGAGGTTGGGCGGAATTGCACCAGCATTGTCCTTGTTGAACTTCTCTGAGATATCCCATCCACTTGGCCGCTTTTTTGCTTTGTAACCGTTTTCAAGAAGCTGGCGCATGCTCTCGCTATATGGTTTCAACACACGACGGTTGTCGGCCTTCGGCCATTCACTGACTGACAGCCACCAGACAACATTCACGGAGTCTTTGACCCTGATGCGACGTACATTCACCCATTCAGCAGGGGCAGGTAAGCGAGATGGGTTATAGTGGTAAAACTCCTGCGCCAGGAAGAAACCTAATTCCCTGCATAGACGCACCAGTAACTCAAATTGATAGATGGCCCTCACAGGCGTTCCGGGAAGATAAGCTCCTCCTAAATCGATCACCAGTGAGCCATCATTTGTTAGGATACGACGGAACTCGCGCGCAAATTCCATGAACCAATCCACGTACTCGTTTGCGCTTTTGTTGCCGTACTCCTTTTTGCGTGTCAAAGCGAAGGGTGGTGAGGTTACGATGAGATTGATCGATTTATCCTGCAACTCAGCCATCAGGCGCAGGCTGTCACCCAAATAAGCCTCGCCATGTTCAGTTCGGTAATACGGCACACTTAGAAGTGTCGGAAGCGCGATCATGGTCTTCGGAATCTCCTATATATCACTGGCCTTATTATATCCCATTGGGGCATAACAACATAATCGTCAGCGGTTCGCACACCTGTGCGATTGCATCCTGTTAACTTCCGCATGCTCTGCGTCTTCCGAAGTCCACCGCCATCGTGCATGTAACCTAACGCGCCAGTTTGACATCTGAGAAATTATAAACATAATAGTAACCAAAGTATTGGTTGGTCCACAAGAAAGGAGTGGGTTTTATTTCGTGCCCGATAGAAAGCGAATACAGAGAAGCTTCCGGGCGGTAGAGGGCGATTGGCGGCGGGTGGACATCCATTTGCACACCCCCGCATCGGCAGATTGGTTAGAGCCAGGTACAACGTACCTTGAGTGGCTGCAGAAAGCGGAATCACGGGGCCTTGATATTATAGCGGTCACCGACCACAACACTGTGGAAGGGGTCGCGAAATTGCGAGCCGAAATCGAACGGCTGGCATGGTTGGAGGCCAACGACCGCTTACGTCCCCAGGAGCGGCGCGAATTAGATGAGTATCGCCGCCTGGGCGACAAGATCCTGGTATTGCCGGGATTCGAGTTCACTGCCACCTTCGGCTTTCATATTCTGGCGATCTTTCCGCCTGAAACACCGTTACGCAAGCTTGAATTGCTCCTGCTGCGCCTGGGCGTTCCCATCGAGCGCATCACCGACGGCAGCACGGAGGTCGGCCCGACAACCGATGTTCTGACTGCTTACCGCCTCATCCGTGAGGCCGGCGGCCTGGTCATTGCCGCGCATGCCAACAGCACGCACGGCGTGGCCCTCCAGGGCATGAGCTTTGGGGGTCAGACCCGGATTGCCTTTACCCAGGATGTGAACCTTCACGCACTGGAAGTCAACGACCTCGAAAGCACCTCCCGCCGCGCCACGGCGCGCTTCTTTGACGGTTCCAAGCCCGAATATCCCCGGCGGATGCACTGCATCCAGGGATCCGACGCGCACCGGCTGTCGCGCGACCCGCGTGACAAGAACCGGCTGGGCGTGGGCGAGCGCGTGACCGAGATGCTCCTGCCCGAAGTGAGCTTCGAAGCGTTTCGCGCCCTGCTGGAGAGCAACGACTTCACGCGCACGCGGCCGTACCGCCCGCCTGCCGAGGCGCCCTTCGACCATGTCGAGGCGGCGCGCGAGCAGGGCGCCAACATCGTGCAGGCCTTCCACGAAGGTCTCTCGCGCGAGGGCGGCCGCCTGCACAAGATCCTCTGCGACGTCGTAGCCTTCGCGAACACGCGCGGGGGCACGGTCTACGTCGGCGTCAGCGCCGCGCGCAAGACCCCGCCGAAGGGCGTTGAGAACCCTGAGGCGACCGTCACGCTGCTGCGCAGGGAGATAGAACGCAACGTCGCACCGCCGATCGAGCCGACGGTGGATATCCTGCAGAGCCAGGGTATGCCCGTCATTCGTATCGGTGTGCCTGACGGGCCGGACAAGCCCTACGCGATGAACCAGACGCGCATCTATATCCGGCAGGAGGGCGAAACCAACGAGGCCGTGCGCGATGAGATCGTGCAACTGGTTCTTTCCGGCCAGCACTTGACTGGGGCAGAGGCGGCCGCGGAAGCGAGCGTGGTTCCTGCGCCGGTCGCCCAGCCCGCGATGCCGCCTGCTGAAGGCATAGTCGCCGCACTGCCGGGCGAGGTCCTGCCCGCGCCGGTACTTCCGGTCGAGGCGCCGGTCGAGGCGCAGCCGGCAAGCGATGGCCTGCCGCCGCCTGCCATCGGCGTCGAGATCGTTGCCATGGAAGAGCGCAAGGGCAGCCGGTACTTCACGATCCGCGACCTGCGCAACGGCAACACGATTCAGAACGTCACGCTTCACTCGGCCCGTAAGCTGTGGAGCTATGCGATCAACCAATACCTGACCAGCCCGGTGGACCCGGCCCGCGTGCAGTGGGACGGCGACCTGGGCGTGGTGCAGGTGGCGCGGCGCGCAAAGCGCCTGCGCTACGATCTGGCGATGCGCTTGCCCGACGGCCGCATCCGCGTGTTCTACGGTGTCACAGCCGACGGGATGACCGGCCCCTGGGCGCGCTTCCTCCAGGCGGAAGACCGGAATGGCGATACGACACATGCTCCGCTCGTGGTACCGGTGACGGAATACGAGACCGAGGCGGAGGGTGAGCCGGAAGCCCCGATGTTCGTGCCCGAAGAGGCGACGTACATCGAGACGCTGCCGGAGTACACTGAGGCCGACGTGGCGCCGGAGCCGGTTGCTGCACTGCCGGAACTGGAAGCCGGAGTGGCTCAGAAACGGCGCACCCGCCGCTCGCGCAGCAGGAAGACGCAGCCGCCGGCTGACGCGGCGGCCGTCGAGCCCTTCCTGCCGGTCCAACTGCCGGCGGAGGCGCTGGAAGCTCTCGCGGCGCCGCAGGAGGTTGAGCCGGTTGCTGATGCGCCGGCCGCCGCAACGAAACCGCAAGCCCGCCGCTCGCGTGCCAAGGCAAAACCGGAGGCGGCTGTCGAGGTCGCGCCGGTGATCGAGCCCGTGCTGCCGGAAGGCAGCGGCGCGAGCGAACCGCTGGTCCCGCTGCCCACCGAAGGTGCAGAGGTCGAGGCAAAACCGAAGCGCCGCCCGCGGACGCGCAAGCCCAAGACTGAGCTCGCGCCGGACGCTGAACCGGCGGCCTGACCGCAACCATAACCAACCAATACGAGAGAAGAACCTCGTCCAACAGGACGAGGTTCTTGTTTCGCAACGTGGTATCGTTCCCAGGCGTGCGCTTCACGCACGCTGTGGCTGCAATCTACAAGACATAAAACACCAGCACGATCATCAACCCGAACAGCACCACGTCGATCTGCAGCGGGCGATCCTTCAGCAGGACGACATCCGGCGGGTCGGTTTCGCCCTTGACGTGGATGAGGTACAGATAGCGGAACAGCCCGTACAGCACGAACGGGATGGTCAGCATCATCGCGTGGTTGGGCGGCAGGTTCGGCGCGGAGAAGGTGTAGAGCGCATACGCCATCACCGTGCTTGCGCTGACGAGGGACAGCATCTCATCCACAAATCGCAGGTTGTACTCGGTCAGGATGCGGCGGGTGTTGCTGGCATTGTCCTGCATCAGGACGATCTCCTGCCGCCGCTTGCCCAACCCCAGGAAGAGCGCCAGCAGCACCATGCAGACGTACATCCACGGCGAGAAGCGTTCTGCGCTGACGACCACCACGCCTGCGGCCACGCGCAGCACGAACCCCAGCGCAATCGTCAGCACATCGACGATGACGATGTTCTTCAGCACGAACGAATAGGCGATCATCAGGCCGAGGTAGCCGTAGAGGACCAGGGCCAGCTTCGGCTCGATCCACAGACTGAGCGGCAGGCACACGACCACAATGATGGCCGCGGCAATCCTGGCGAGCCCAGGGTTGAGCGCACCGGATGCGAGCGGGCGGCCCTGCTTCTCCGGATGGAGGCGGTCCTTCTCCATGTCTACCAGGTCATTGATGATGTAGACCGCGCCCGAAATCAGGCAGAACAGCACGAAGGTGCCCAGCGTGCGCAGAAACGGCTCGCGCTGGAACAGCTTAACATCGAACACGATGGCGGCCCAGATAAAGACATTCTTCGTCCACTGCTTGGGGCGCATCGTTTTGAGCAGCAGCCGCAACTGCGTTGGCAGGCTTGTCGTGGTGCTCCGCGTGGAGCGAACCTCATCCATGATAGTGCATCTCCTAGGAGGCAGATGATACCGCAAGCACAAATGTGCGTCAACTTGACGAGTATATAGCGTTCCGCTGTCAGCTTGCGAGACGGCAGCGCACGCATTACAATCGGTGCTGATGACCCCTGCCCACTCGTCCGTACCGCGCCGAACCCGCATGCGCCTCGATGACGCGCTCGTCGCCCGCGGGCTGGCAGAGACGCGCCTGCAGGCGGAGCGGCTGATTCGCGCCGGCCAGGTGTGGCTGGGCGACGCAGCCAGCGGCGTGCGCGGGGATAAGCCGGGGCAGTACATCGCGCCGGACGTCGTACTGCGTGTCGAGCGGGGCCTGCCCTATGTCAGCCGTGGCGGGCTCAAGCTGGAGGCCGGGCTGGATGCGTTCGGCGTGACGCCTG
>DAOUGK010000587.1:0-5267 GCA_034429055.1 Anaerolineae bacterium
ACCTCCGGGAAGGCGTCCAGGGACGCGAAGGTGTAATAGGCCAGCCCATTATCTTGGTGTCGTATCACGCAAGCCCCTTAAAGTCGATCCGAATGACTTGTAGCATAGGGCCTTGTGCCCGCCAGAACGCCCACGAGGGGCTATGCTACCTTTGATTCATGGATTCTTATGTCAAATCCACAGGCACGAGCGCGCGGCACACGCCGCACGCCAGGCATTCTTCGTCGCCGGGCGGGCAGCGGTGGCCCGGCCGCTCCTGCGCGGCCAGCCGCGCCTCATAGCGGGAAAAGCTCGGCGTCACGCCGGACTCGACCACCTCCCAGGGCTGGGGCTGGCCCGCGTCGCGCGGGCCGAGAAACTCGGCGGCAGACAGGCCGTGTTCATTCATGGCCGCCCAGAAGCCCCGCACGGTCACGCGCTCCGTGTTCCACAGCACGCGCGCCAGCCGGCGATCGCCCCGCGCCAGCACGCCCTGCACTTCGGCCCACTCCGGCGGGTCCGCATCCACGGTCACGCTATGCTGCGCCAGCGCCTTTTTGAGCGTTCGCTGGCGCGCGGCCACGGTTTTCGCCGGCGTCATCGCCATGTGCTGGAAGGGCGTGTGTGCCTTCGGCACGAAGGGCGTCGCGTTGATCGCGACGTTGCGGCGAAACAGCCGCCGCGCTTTGAGCGTCAGGTCAATGATGCCCTGGATGTCGGCGTCCGTCTCCGTGGGATGGCCGAGCATGTAATACATCTTGAGCTGCGGGAAGTTGAGCGTCTGCGCCAGTTCCACCGCGGCCAGCAGGTCATCCTCGCATTGCGTCTTGCCGATGACCCGGCGCAGGCGTTCGCTGCCTGCCTCCGGTGCGATCGTCAACGTCTGTGCGCCGCTCGCAGCCAGCGCACGCACCAGCGGCACGCTGATGGGATCGGTGCGCATCGAGCTGACGCTGATGCGCGCGCCCATCTCCTGCAGCGCGAGCGCCAGTTCGTCGATCTGCGAATGATCGGAGACGGCTGCAGAAACGAGGCCGATGCCGGGTGGCTGCGTGCCCGCGGGGCCGCCATGCGCAAACACGGGCAACTGGCGGGCCAATCCCTCCCGCGCCCACTCCAGGATGCGCGCTAACGGCTGCTCGCGCGGGGGCCGGTACACATAGCCTGCCAGGCAGAACCGGCAGCCGCGCCCGCAGCCGCGCGCAATCTCAATGAGATGCCGGTTCGGAAACTCCGAATCGGGCGTGTAGAGACAGGAAACCGGCTGCAAGTGCGCCATGTCCTGCACCCACAGCCGTGCGACTCTGTCGCCCGACCTGCCGCCCATAGTCGCGGGCAGGTAGATGCCCGACAGCGCGGCCAGCGCAGCCACCTGCGCCTCGCGCTCCGCACCGGCGTGCTCCACCAGCAGATCCGTCAGCCGGGGGAGCACCTCTTCCGCTTCACCGATCACTATTGCATCGAAGAAGGGCGCCAGCGGTTCCGGGTTCATGCTGAGCGCAGGGCCGCCGGCAATGAGCAGGGGCCGGTCGCCGTCGTCCATGAAGACCGGGCCGGCACCATCCCTCTTCACATCCGTGAACACCCCCGCATGGCGCAGCATCGCGGCCACGTGGAAGTAATCCATCTCGAACGAGACGGTGAAGGCCCAGACGTCGAACTCGGTGACGGGCAGGCCCGATTCGAGCGAGACCAGCGGCAGCCCGGCTGCCAGCGTCTGTTCATCCCAGAAGACGCGCTCGCACACCACATCGGGCCGCGCGTTCCACATCCGGTAGAGAATTTGCAGCGCGAGGCTCGACATACCGACGCTGTAGCGGTTCGGATAGGTGAGCGCAACCCGGAGCTTGCCGCCGTGATCCTTGCGGACGGTGCCCGTCTCCCGGTTCAGGACCGCCTTCGCGGCCGCGATCTGTTTCCACTGTGCCATGATTCAGCGATTCTACTGCAACCGGTAGGTCCACGTCTGCAATTTGGCGACCCATTCCGCCGGGATCACATCCCAGCCGTGCAGCGCGGTAACTACGACCGCCGCCGCCTCGCGACCCGCATACCACACGCGCAGAGGCAGGAAGATGCGCGCGGTCTCCGTGGACGTGGGGCTGGTCACGGCGTCGATGCCGGCACGGCTGAACAGCCAGCGCGCCCGGAACAGGTGCAGCGGGTGGCTGACCAGGATGGCAGTCCGCCAGCCGCGCGCGGCCATCAACTGCGCGGTCGCCTGGGCATCTTCGACCGTGTTCGAGCTCCCGTCTGCCAGGAAGACCAGGCTGTCGGGCACACCCAGCTCCACCGCGAACCGCTTGCACACGCTCGCGGCCGACAGCGGTTCAGCCTTGAAGCCGCCCGTGCAGACGATGTGGGGTGCATAGCCGGCCTGCCAGAGGTCCACCGCGCGATAGGTGCGGCTCGTCAGGTCGGAGCCGGGGCGGCCGTCCGCCTCCACGCGCGCGCCCAGAACTACGATAGCATCGGCCGGTCGTGCGTGATCCTGCCGGCCGAGCCAGTCCACCTGCAGAACCAGGAAGGCAAAGCCCGTCAGTGCAAGGAGGCACAGCACTGCGAGCGCGCGCAGCGTTCGGCGCAGAAATAATCGCATGCGGTCATTATATCACGGGACAACTGAGAGCAACTTCTTGGCGCGATATCTGTTTAAGTAATAGAATGTAGACTCTCATACTGTGATGTGCAAAGGACTGAGCGTTATGGATCAATCTTCAGAGACGAAGCCGTCGGCGTCCACGGAGCCGGCGTCGACCACCGCGTTTTTCGACCGGCCGGGCGTTCAGGTCGAGTCACTTCCCATCGGACAGGGCGTGCCGCTGGGCATCGAGCGCGTATCCAACACCGACCTCGGGCTGGGCGGCGCTTATGGCACATGGGGCGCCTGCTTCGACAACGCCTCCCTCCCTGATGTGATTGAGAACCGGCTGGGTTTGCCGCTGGGTGATGGCGTGCTCAACCTTTCGGAGCTGGGCTTCGTCTGCCGCCATCACGTGCCCGACCTGACCGAAGAACAACACATCGAACTGGAGGTGGAAGTCGGCGCGCGCTTCCTGAGTGAGGCGGCCCGCGCCAGCGGCTGGGATCCTTCAGAGGTGGACGCGGTGCTCATCGGCATCACCGTGCCGGCCGCGCCCGATTATGTCGAACGCATCGCGCGGCGCGCAGGCATCTCGGAAGAGGCGCTCAAGGTCTCGATTCACAAGGCATGTGACGGCTCGGTGGCCGGGCTCAACCTGGCGCTCAATCCGGAGCTGCACGTGGGAGAGGGTGTCGCGGGCAACCTGGCACAGGCCCTGATGGGCAAGAAGGTGCTGGTCGGCGGCATCGAGGGGTTGAGCCGGGTTATGTGGCACACGCAGGACCGGCAGGCGCTCCAGTTGTTCGGCAACGGCGCGGGCGTCATCGGCCTGATTCCCGGCGAAACCATGCAATTCCTGGCAGGTGAATCCCAGGAAGTGTATGACGAGGATGGCGTGCTGCAGGTGCGCATGGCCTACCCGCACTCGGGTCGCCGCGTCGAGGGCCAGTCGCTCATCGAAGTGGCGCAGACCGGCTTGCACAGCCTCCGCTTCGCCGGGCTGATGCACGAGCCGGACAACCGAGCGGACGCAGTTGTGATGGCCGGCCCGATGGGCATGGTCAAGCTGTTCGTGCGCAGCGGCGTCTCGACGGTACGCGGCGCGTACGCCGCATACCGCAACCGCATGGCGCAGCTCTCCATGCCGGGCAAGGACATCGCCGTGGCCTTTGTCCACCACGCGAACTACAAAATCAACCAGCTCAAGGCCAAGCAACTCGAAAAAGAGGGCATCCGCATCCCCATGCCGTGGCTGTTGAGCGAGTTCGGCAATGTCAGCGCGGCCTCGACCATGATTGCCTTCCTGCGCAAGTTGAAGGCGCTGAAGCCGGGCGATCATGTGCTGTTTGACGGGTTCGGCGCGGGCACTTACTACGATGTCGTAGCGGTAGAGCTGGGCCGGCGCCGCTGAGCGATCACGGAATAGAGGCATGTGCGGGGCGGCTGACCTGCGGGAAAGCCGCCCCGTTTGCTTGTTTGGGAGACAGCGGTAATCGGCCGCTGTGTTGGAACCTCGCTCACGCGGCCTGCGTCATGGACCGTAGTAGTATGACGGAAATCAACCACCATCATGAGGAGCAATCATGCAACGTATGAGTCGAGCCGGCCTGCTGGCCCTTATCGTGCTGGCGCTGCTGGTAAGCGCGTGCGGTTCGCGGAATGCACAGACAGAGACCCAACCAACCGCCGAAGCAACTGCGATCACAGCCGTGCCTGCGACGGCCGCCGACGCCGAAAGCCCGCTGCCCCTGCCGACAGCCGCGTCCGACGCCCAGAGCCCACTGCCGCCGCCCACCGAGGCCGTGACGCCCACGCCGACTGCGCCGGTGTTCGAGATGGAAACCTTCCGCGACACGGTCGCAGGGTTCGAAATCGACCATCCCGTCGGCTGGACCATCCTGGATCCGGCTGCTGAGGTGAAGGCGAACGCGTTTATCTACAGCGTGACGCTGCAATCGTGGCCGCCGGAAGAGCCGGGCACGCAGGGCATCCCCGAAGGCGGCAGCAAGATGGACATCAGCATCACCAAGGAAGGCGCAGAGACGCTTGAAAGTGCGCTCGAAAGCTATCGCCAGAACCAGGCCCAGGCGGAGATGCCGGTCGAGGTTATAGCGGAAGAGACGCTGGAGCTCGCCAGCGGGCTCACAGGCGCGCGCTTCGAGTTGAAAGGTTCGCAGGGGGAGACCTACCACACCTTCGTGACCAGCCTCAACGGGCATCTGGTCATCCTCAGCGGGCTGGGCGATGCCGCGGTGTTCGATGCGATGGCCGCAACGCTGCAGCCCGCGCCGGCGGAATGAGCGCGCCGCTGCGCCAGGAATACCACTGTAGTCGGAGTCGAGGCTTTAGCCGGTTTGGGTGTCTACGCACACAGCCTGCCTGACCGGCTGAAGCCTCGACTCCAACCTTCGCCCTGACGTTATACCGTGAAGGCACGGCCGCTTAATCTGGGCTTGACGCCGCGCCCCGCCTACCGCATAATGCACGCAACGCAAACGAGGAGGCAACGATGACTCTGGACAGCCTGTTCAATGTGTTGAGCGGGAACCGGCAGGCGGACGATACAGAACGGCCTGACACGAATTCGCTGGGAGCACTGCTGGGCGGCGGAAGCGGCGGCCTGGACCTCGGCGACTTGCTCGGCGGACTCCTTCGCGGTAACCAGGAAGCAGTCGAGGATGGCGAGACCAGCGGCTTTGCCGAA
>DAOUGK010000588.1:0-15552 GCA_034429055.1 Anaerolineae bacterium
GGTCGGCAGCCATCCGGGCCCGCAGTCGAGCGCCAGCCCGACCTCGTCGCCCAGCACTGCCTTCATGGCCTCCACGCACGCGACCATGTGCTTCAGCCCGCGCTCGGTCAGCGGCCCGCGGGTGGGGTGGGGGAAGCCGCGGCGCACATCCCCGTAGGTCAGTTCCGGGTGATTTTACAGCGTGGCGCTGTGGAAGCTGATGCTGCTCTTGATGATGCTGAAGTGCTCGGGGCTGGCCTTCATCTTCGCGACATCGTCGGCGTAGTCTTGGGGACTGGAGCCGGTCATCGGGAAGCGAATGCCGCCGTTGTACACGCGCACGTGGTCGCGCACTTTGCCGCCCAGCAACTTGTACACGGGCAGCCCGGCGGCCTTGCCCGCGATGTCCCACAGGGCCATCTCGATGGCGCTGACCGCGCTGCCCCACGGCTTGAAGCTGCCCAGCCGCCGGATGCGCTGCATGACGCGCTCGACGTTGGTCGGGTCCTCGCCCAGGATGTAGGGCTTGTAGAATTCGACATGCGGTTTGAGGTAGTGCTTGGGGTTCTCGGCCTCGCCCCAGCCGGTGATGCCTTCGTCGGTCGTGATGCGGATGACCGGGTTCTGCCCGATGATGGCGCAGCGGACATCCGTGATGTGCAGCGGAAAGGCCTTGCGGCGGTATGTCGCTTTGATGGCACTGGCTTCCGCGGGCGCGAGCCGGTTATCAGCCAGAGGCTGGCCCGCGATGGGTTCGCTTGCAGGTAACGGGTTGGACATGGGAAGGCTCTCCAGATGGCAGGATGTGAGCAGAAGGGGGGCGGATGCCCGCCCGGAGGTACGTGTGCCCGAAGGCACCCTGAGGATTCTAGCACTTCGCTGACAAGGTGACAAGGTGACGGGTGACGGGGTGAAGAGGTGAAGAGGTGACTGGGCGGGTTTGGAGTCGAGGCTTTAGCCGGTTAGGTCGGCTACGTGCGTACACACCCCAGGCGTGCGGGCACGCCCACCGGCTAAAGCCTCGACTCCAGCCAGGTGTGTTCGTGGTGGACTATTGTGTATATCCCGCACTGTGCTTGCGCAATGTCTGGGGTTTGGCCGTATCCTTTGGCACGGTTATAATGACATGCCATAGCGGGTTCGGGCGATTGTCATGTCGCCTGCCACGCGAGATGCTTGTGAGGAGCGTAACCGATGAAGGAACCCCAGGCCAAGGCGGTCCATTACACCGATGTGCCCGCCGATGTATTCGGCGATGAAGCGCCCGGCGTCACGATTCGCTGGGTCATCGACGAGCCGCACGACGGCGCGCCCAACTACGCGCTGCGCGTCATCGAGATCGCCGCCGGCGGTCACACCCCGCGCCACATCCATCCCTTCGAGCACGAGAACTATGTCATCGAGGGGCAGGGCCGCGTCCTGCTGGGCGACGCCTGGCACGAGGTCGGGCCGGGCAGCGTCGTCTTCGTCCCTCCGGGCCTGGAGCACACCTACGTCAACACGGGCGACGGCCCGTTCAAGTTCCTCTGCGGCATTCCAACTTCCCGGCACATGCCGGCGCATTCATAGAAGAGGTAGCCTAGCCCCTTGTGGGCGTCCTGACGGGCAAAAGGCCCTAGGCTACGGATCTACGAGACGCAACATCGTTGAGGAGAAGAGTATGAGCTCCGCGCAAGTGCCGGAATGGGTCAAAGACGCCGTCTTCTATCAGATTTTCCCCGATCGTTTCGCCAGGTCAGAGCGCGTGCCCAAGCCCTCCGGCCTCGAACCGTGGGACACCCCGCCCACCGGCCACGGCTACAAGGGCGGCGACCTCCTGGGCGTGGCCGAACATCTGGATTACCTGGTCGACCTGGGCGTCAACGCCATCTACTTCAACCCCATCTTCCAGTCGGCATCGAACCACCGTTATCATACGCACGATTACTATCGGGTCGATCCGATGCTGGGCGGCAATCAGGCGCTCCGCGAGCTGCTCGATGAGGCGCACACGCGCAACATCCGCGTCATCCTCGACGGCGTCTTCAACCACGCCAGCCGCGGCTTCTTCCAGTTTCACGACATCCTGGAGAACGGCATCAACTCGGCCTACCTGGACTGGTTTACGGTGGAGCAATGGCCGCTACAGCCTTACGGCGGCCGCAACTCCGGTTATCGTAGCTGGTGGGGCAACCCCGCGCTGCCCAAGCTCAACACGGACACGCCCGCGGTGCGCGAGTTTATCTTCGATGTCGCGCGCACCTGGATCGAGTTTGGCATCGACGGCTGGCGGCTGGATGTGCCGGGTGAGATCGATGACGATGCGTTCTGGCGGGAGTTTCGGCGGGTCGTGCGCCAGGCCAACCCTGACGCCTACATCGTGGGCGAAATCTGGCACGATGCAGAACGCTGGCTGCAGGGCGACCAGTTCGACGCAGTGATGAACTATGGCATCAGCCGGGCCGCGGCCGGGTTCTTTGCGCGCGACACCTTCGACCGGCATTACCGGCCGGGTGGGTTCCGGCTCGCACCGCTCGGCGCGCGCGCGTTCAGCAACGAGATCGAGCGGCTGATGCACCTGTATCCGTGGCCCATCACGCAGGTGCAGTTCAACCTGCTGGACAGCCACGACACGGCCCGGTTCATCAACCAGGTCGGCGGCGATAAGACCGTGTTGCAGCTCGCGCTCCTGTTCATGCTGACGCTGCCCGGCGCACCGTGCATCTACTATGGCACGGAAATCGGCATGGCCGGCGGCCATGATCCCGACTGCCGCGGCGCGTTCCCCTGGCAGGCGCCGGAGACCTGGGATCGTGAGCTTCTGGCGGCCACGAAGCGGGCCATCGCGCTGCGGCGGGAGCATGTGGCGTTGCGCCACGGCACCTTCGCGCCGCTCTACTCGCACGAGGACGTGGTTGCGTTTGGCCGCCAGGCGCCGGATGAGGGGGCGGTCGTGGTGTTCAACGCGGGGGCCGAAGCGCGCGCCATCAGCATGGACGTGGAAGGCCTGCTGCCAGACGGGATGCTCGAGGACCTGTGGACGGGCCGCGCGGGCCGCATCTCGCGGGGCGTCATGCGCCACCTGGAAGTGCCGCCGCGCAGCGGGCTGGTGTTCGCCGCCGCGCGGGGGTAGGCGGAGGCGGGGCAAGCTACAGCAACGGGCGAGGCAGTCCACGACTGCCTCGCCTTTTGTTCATCTCAAGGCAACAAAACTCCCCGGCCTGGTGCAACCAGCCGGGGAGCGCAAGAGCGGGTAAGCGGATTCGAACCGCTGACATTCAGCTTGGGAAGCTGACGTTCTACCGCTGAACTATACCCGCATGTGGGCTGTGACGGAGTCGCAGCGTCATTATATGCAGGATGGACGAGTTGTCAAGCCTTGCCAGGAATTTCAAATGTGCGCGAGGGTGCAGGCATGCTGAGCGGAGGGCGTCGCACAGCGACGCACGTAGTCGAAGCACGCTTGCACAGTGGCGATCCTTCGACTGCGGCCCTCCGGGCCTCCGCTCAGGATGCTTTGCCGCCGACATTTGGAATTCCTGAAGCCTTGCGCCGGCGGGTCAGCGGCTTGAACCCCTCGCCCAGCACCTCGTGGCCCGGGCTGATGACGACGAACGCCTCCGGATCCACCTGCCGGACGATCTCTTGCAGCGCGGGCACCTGCCGCCGGGTGACGGCGGTGAAGAGCAGCGTGCGCGCCGCGCCGGTGAAGCCGCCCTCCGCCTTCAGGATCGTCACCCCCCGCTCCAGGTCGTCCAGGATCCCCGCGCGTACGGCCTCCGGCGCGTTGGTGATGATGAACGCCGTGTTGCCCGACTCGAACCCGGATTCCACAAAGTCGATCACGCGGGCCATCACCCACGCGGCAATCAGCGCATACAGCGCGGGCGCCAGGCCGAAGAAGTAGGCGGCCAGCAGCAGCACGAGGAAATCCATGGCCAGCAGCGACGACGACATACGCGTGCCCCGGAAGTGTTCGAGCAGCTTGGCCGGGATCTCCGTGCCGCCGGTGGTCGCATTGGCGCGGAAGACCAGCGCCATGCCCAGGCCGTAGAGCAGTCCGCCGTAAGCCGTGTAGAGCAGCGGCTCCCCCTGCACGATGGGCAGGTATGGGCGCAGCACGTCGATCAGCAGCGACGAGAGCGCGGCGGCAAAAATCGTCTTCGGCCCGAACTGCACGCCGAGCACGCGTACCCCGACCAGCAGGAAAGGGATGTTGAGCGCCAGCAGGGTGATGCCGATCGGCCAGTCCCAGAGCCGGTTGGCGAACATCGCCAGCGCGGTGAAGCCGCCCGGCACGACATCGTTCGGGTCGAGGAAGATGTCCACGGAGAGCGCCATCAGGACGCAGCCGGCGACGATGAGTGCGGCGTCGAAGAAGATGCCGCCGGTCACGTTGCCCCAGGGCGTGCGCCACAGGATGCGGCGGCGGAAGCGCAGCAGGGGTGCAGGCAGTGAAAAGGTCATGGGCGTGCTTTCATGATGTGGATTACGGCCGCTGGCGGCCCGTTGCCGGCCGGCGGCGACAAAAGACCCCGCCAACGTGCGCGGGGTTGATGTGCGCATTATAGCACATGCGGGGCGGGCAGAGCCAATGCGCGGGTGACGGGCTGTAGACGCAGAGCGGCCCCCGGTGGGGCGCCGGGGGCCTGCTTGCTCACCTACCCAGGTGACGGGGCCGATCGGGGGATCAGCGATAAAAGCGGGCGGGTTGTGCAATCCTGCTTGGTGTTGGGGTCACCAATCATTAAAACGTATTATAGTCATCTTGCTTACATTGTCAAGAGGGTAACAGGAAAATCCAATCAAATTCCACAATTTTAAGGTTGGGCAGTCGGAAAGTAATCCTGCAACTCGTGCATCACATGCGCGGCAGGGCGCCAATCGGCAAAGTCACCAGCCCCAGAACGCACAGCGGGGCCGGCGCCATCGCGGATAATCGAATCAGGTCACGAATAAGCGAATCGGGCCGCCACGGCGCGCATCATTCGCTATTCGTTGCGCCCTCCGGCGCATTCGCTTATCTGTGATGGCCGCATTCACCCTGAAACGTGCTATAATAAGGCACTGCATCCTGGCAATAATCAAGGAGCCATAACATGCCGCTGACCGTGTCACAGGGCGAACTGGAGCGCATCGTCTACGCTTACCATCACGACCCGTTCGAGGTTTTGGGCGCGCACGAGGTCGAGCTGAAGGGACGCAAGGCAGTCGCCATCCGCGCGTTTCTGCCCTACACCCAACAGGTGTGGGCGGTATTGCGCGATGGCACCGAACACGCCCTCGAACGCGCGACAGGCACCGACTTCTTCGAGGCGGTCATTCCGCTGTCCGGCAAAGGCGCGGCGGCAGCGTTCTTCGGCGCGGGCGGCGCGGCCAGCGCCTATCAACTGCGCAGGATCGAGAAGGACGGCCGGGAACTCATGGCGGCCGACCCTTACAGCTTCCTGCCGGTGCTCGGCGACCTGGACCTGCAGCTCTTCAACGAGGGCACGCATTACCGCACGTACAACAAGCTCGGCGCACAGGTCGTCACCCACCAGGGCGTGACGGGCGTGGCTTTCGCCGTGTGGGCGCCCAACGCCAAGCGCGTGAGCGTCATCGGCGACTTCAACCAGTGGGACGGCCGCATCCACCCCATGCGCATCCGCGGCAGTTCCGGCATCTGGGAGCTGTTCATCCCGGGCCTGGGCGAGGGCGCGATCTATAAGTACGAGATCAAGACGCAGTACGACGCGCTGCTCCAGAAGACCGACCCGCACGGCTTCTACGCCGAGATGCGGCCCAAGACCGCCTCGATCGTCTGGGATATCGGCAAGCACGCCTGGCAGGATGCCGCCTGGTTGGCCGAGCGCCCGCAGCGCGACCTGCTGCGCAGCCCGATGTCCATCTACGAAGTGCATCTCGGCTCGTGGATGCGCGTGCCGGAGACGAACGGCTATGTATCGTACCGTGACCTGGCGCACAAGCTGGGCGACTATGTCGTGCAGCAGGGCTACACCCACGTCGAGCTGCTCCCCATCACCGAGCACCCGCTGGACCTCTCGTGGGGCTACCAGGTGACGGGGTACTTCGCGCCGACGAGCCGCTTCGGCACGCCGGACGACTTCCAGTATTTCGTGGACCACATGCACCAGCTCGGCATCGGCGTCATTATGGACTGGGTGCCCGCGCACTTCCCCAAGAACGATTACGGCCTGGTGATGTTCGACGGCACCGCGCTTTATGAGTATGCCGACTCGCGGCTGGGCGAACATCTGGAGTGGGGCACGAAGATCTTCAACTGGGCGCGCACCGAGGTGCAGCAGTTCCTGGTCAACAGCGCGCTCTTCTGGCTCGACAAGTACCACATCGACGGCCTGCGGGTGGACGCGGTCGCGTCGATGTTGTATCGCGACTACGCGCGCACCGAATGGCTGCCCAACGAGTACGGCGGGCGGGAGAACCTGGAGGCCATCGCGTTCCTGCAGCGCATGAACGAGCGCACGCACAGCGAGTTCCCCGGCACATTCACCTGCGCGGAGGAATCGACCTCGTTCCCCGCAGTCAGCCGCCCCGTCTATCTGGGCGGGCTGGGCTTCACGTTCAAGTGGAACATGGGTTGGATGCACGACACGCTCGACTACATCAGCCTCGACCCGGTGTACCGCAAGTATCACCACAACAAGACCACGTTCGGCCTGATGTATGCGTTCAGCGAGAACTTCATTCTGCCCATCTCGCACGATGAGGTCGTCCACCTGAAGCACTCGCTCATCAACAAGATGCCCGGCGACTTCTGGCAGCAGTTCGCCAACATGCGTCTCTACTTCGGGTTTATGTGGACGCATCCGGGCAAAAAGCTGTTGTTCATGGGGCAGGATTTCGGCCAGTGGAACGAGTGGAGCGAGGACAAGAGCCTCGACTGGCATCTGACCGGCTTCGACCCGCATCGGAAGCTCCAGCGGTGGGTGGCGGACCTGAACCGGTTGTGCCGGGCCGAGCCCGCGCTGCACGAGCAGGACTTCAACTGGGAAGGCTTCGAGTGGATCGACGCCAACGACTGGGAGAACAGCGTCCTGTCCTACGTGCGCAAGGCGCAGGACCCGACGGATCACCTCGTCGTCATCTGCAACTTCACGCCCGTCGTGCGCCACGGCTACCGGCTGGGCGTGCCGAGCCTGACGACTTATCGCGAGGCGCTGAACAGCGACTCGGAGTTCTACTTCGGCAGCAACGTCGGCAACAACGGCGCGCTCGCGGCCGAGCCGACCCCCTGGCAGGGTCAGCCGTGTTCGGTGACGATGACGCTGCCGCCGCTGGCCGTCGTGGTGCTCAAGCCGGAGCGGGTAGCGTAGGATGGGTTGCCAACCCGTCCTACATTGGCGTTTGGGTTACTTGACAAATCCGCGTTTTCACCGATAATGACTCTCGTGTCTGACAAGACACACCTTACCTCGCCATCCTACTGCCGAGGAGGTGATGCAAATGGACCAATGTAGTCGTAAGTGTGGCACCGTAGCATCACCTCGGTTTAATGGGTAGTGCTACGGTGCCCAAGCAGGGTCCGGGACGGGTCCAATCCCCGCTCCGGACCCTGTCTTTTTAAGCGCCTGCTACTCCGGATTGGTCAAGCCGTTCAGGAAATCGGCCAGGAGAATGAAGCTCATCGACAGCAGCAGGATGCCTACTGACGGCACTAACAGCATCAGCGGATTGCGGTTCAGCGCAGACCGCCCGGCAAAGAACATGCCGCCCCAGCTGGTTGCGGTGAACTCACTGCCGTCCACCGATGCGGTCAGGCCCACCCCGACATAGCCCAGCACGGCCTCGAGCAGGATGACCGCGGGCACGTTGTTGATCATCCAGACTGTAATGACATGCAGCAGGTTAGGCAGGAGATGCCGCACGATGATGCGCTGCGGCGTGGCCCCGGTGCTGACCGCCGCCTCAACAAACAGTTGAGACTTGAGCAGCAACACATTGGCGCGTACGAGCCGGGCCAGGCTCACCCAGCTCACTGCGGCAAACCCAACCACCAGGGTGACCAACCCGTGGAGCCAGGTCGGAGTCAGCAGGGCACGGAAGATCAGGATGATGATCACCACAAACATGATGCCGGGCAAGGCCTGCAGCATGTCGCTGAAGAGCATGAGCCAGGCGTCGGTCCGGCCACCCCGGTAGCCCGCAACCAGACCGACCAGCGTGCCTGCCAGCGCGGCGAGAGGTACGGCGGTGAACGCCAGGACGAACGCAGTGCGCAGGCCATAAAGCTGCCGGCTGAGCACATCCCGGCCGTAGCGATCCGTGCCGAGCGGATATTCCGGCACGCCGGGCTTGGGTACGTTCTGCACCCAGGCCGGGGGCAGGCTGCCTCGCGGAATATCCCAGCGGTATGGATCATGTGGCGCGAGTTGCGGCGCCAGTGCGGCGATGACGCCCAGGAACACGATGAGCAACAGGCTCAGCCGGAAAGACTTCCTGCGCAGCGCGCGCTGCCAGGGGGAGCGCGGCGTCATGGAGCAGCCGCCTGCTTGACGGCACGGATGCGAGGATCCAGGACCTCGCTCAGGATGTCGATCACAACATTGATGAGCACCATGCCGATCGCATAGGTCAGCGTCATGCCCACGATCACCGGATAGTCCAGCCTCAACACGGCCTGCCAGTATTCTCGTCCCCAACCCGGAAAGGCATACAGGTTTTCAACCACCAGCAGGCCGGCGAACATCTCCATCAGGGCCGGGCCCAGGAAGGTAATGATCGGCACGACCGCATTGCGCAGCACGTGGATGAGCAAGATACGCCCCTGCGTCAAGCCTTTCGCTCGGGCCGTGCGCACATAATCCTCGCCCAGTGTGTTCAGCAGCGAGGCATGCGTCACCCGAGCGATGCTCGCCATCGGCATGATTGCCAACACGATCGCCGGGATGATCCAATGCGCGGGCCGGTTCCAGTCGGGCAGTACGGGAATGATATTCAGCCAGGACGCCAGCACGATCATGGCCAGCAGCCCGAGCACGAAATTGGGGATGGCAATCAGCGCGGCCAATGTTACGGAAATGGCTCGTGACACCCACGAGGCCTGGCGTTGCGCACTCGCCAGGCCGAGGGGCACGCCCAGTCCGACGGCGATGAGAGCTGCCAGGAGGACCAGGCGTGCGGAATAGCCGAACCGGCTGCGCCAGAAGGACATGCCCTCAGGTGGCTCAAAGAGGATGGCAGCGACGGGCCGGCCGCGCTGTTGGATGGATGGGCCGAGGTCACCACAGATGAGGCCACAGGCCCACCTGCCGTCGCGGTCGAAGTCACCGATCAGGTAACGGGTAAACTGGCGCCACAGGGGAAGGTCGAGCCCAAAGCGGCGGTCCAGTGCCGCTTGGGTGGTCCCGTCCATGCTCACGCCGGGGAGGATGCGCGGCAGGTCCAGATAGTTGCTCCACGGGTTGCCGGGGATGGCGTGCATCAACAGGAACGTAATCAGCAGCGCGCCGATCAGAACGGTGCACACCCGCAGGAGCTTTCTGAGCAGGAATAATAGCACTGAGAGACTCGATTCGCTTGGGAGCCTGGCGAACTTCAACCGTAGATATACTTGCCCCACACATCGCGCGGGCCGGCTTCGGAAAGCATCAGGAATGCCAGGTAATGCGGGCGGCCGGGGCGCTTGCGTAGCTCCATGCCGGCCTCTTCGGGCGTGCGGTCGCCCTTGCGCATGTTGCACGCGCGGCAGGCGGTGACGATGTTGTCCCAGGTGGTCTGGCCGCCGCGGCTGCGCGGGATGATGTGGTCGATGGTCAGGAGGCCGCGGCCGGGAGCCTGCCCGCAATACTGGCAGGTGTAGCGGTCGCGCAGCGCGACGCTGCGGCGAGTGGGCGCGAGCGTGACGGGATGGGGGATACGCACGTAGTAGACCAGGCGGATGACGAGGGGCACAGGCAGGGACGTGCGGGCCGCGTGCAGGTATTCCGTGGCCGCTTCCACCAGCTCTGCCTTCTCTTTCAGGAGCAGGATGATGGCCCGCTGCACGGAGATGATGCTCAGCGGTTCGTAAGTTGCATTCAGGACCAGGACGCGCTGCATGGTGGTATCCCGATTGAAGATTCAAGATTGCCGATTGCCTGCTCGAGCCAACCTTCAATCTTCGACCTTCAAGCGCCGGACCTCACACTGCGGCCCGTCTCGGTTTAACCGAAATGTCCGGCCATCCCATCAGGACGCCGGACACTTAGCGGAGGGGTGGCCAGTGGGGCTTGAACCCACGACCTCCTGGGCCACAACCAGGTGCTCTGCCAATTGAGCTATGGCCACCATGCATAGGGCGTTGACGGGCGTGGCACGCATTGAGACGCTCGTTTCCTGCCCCCTTCCAGCTCGGGGGCAGGGATTCGAACCCCGATACGCAGCTCCAAAGGCTGCTGTCCTGCCGTTGAACGACCCCCGAATGAACGGGTTAATCCACCCGAGTGCCGAGGCCCAGACTTGAACTGGGGACACCGCAATTTTCAGTCGCGTGCTCTACCAACTGAGCTACCTCGGCAAGATAAGAAATGGCTGATGCAGAAGGCCGGTAACACGGGGGTGTTACGCTTTCAGGGCAAGCAATCTGCTATCAGCCATCCTGGTCAGCGACTAAGCGGGTGACGGGATTCGAACCCGTGACCTTCTCCTTGGCAAGGAGACGTACTACCACTGTACTACACCCGCGGGTCTATCGGTTTGTCAGTAGTTACAGGGCACATTATACCTGTTTCTCTTGCACTGTCAAAAACGATGCCCTGCGCCTTCAATGGACCCGGCCGGATTCGAACCGGCGATCTTCTCCGTGCAAGGGAGACGCCTTCCCGCTAGGCCACGGGCCCGGGACACGATGGAAGATTGAAGAGTGAAGATTGAAGATGTGCATCCTCAATCCATCTATCCCCGCTCCCCTACCGCTCTGCTATTTTATCCAACGATGCCCCGTTGGGCAAATTCAGGCCAGGGGCTTCAGCTTGTCCGGGTAGGTCTCACGGATCAGCGCGCGAGCCAGCACCAGGGTCGGGTCAACGGCCGGCAGGCTGGCCGGCAGGCTTAGGAGCGTACGCCCCGGCAGGGCGAGCGGAATCTCCGTGCAACCCAGGATGACAGCTTCGGCGCCCTGCGCGGCCAGGTGCCCGGCCGCGGCGAGCAGCTCGGCGCGGGCGCGTCCGGTGACCGGGCTCGACTGCGCCTTGATGCCGTATGTCTCGTCATAGATGGCGGCCTGCACGCGTGCCTGCACGTCATCCGCCGGTGCGAGCGCGGTGATGCCCAGCGTAGCCAGAACGGTGGGGTAGATTCCAGCACGCGCCGTGCCCGTGGTGCTCAGCACGCCGACCCGCTGCACGCCGGGCAGCGTCTCTGCCAGGAAGCGGGCTGTCTCACGAATCATGTGCAGCAGGCGGACCCGGCTGCCCGTGCGGGCCAGCTCTGCCAGCAGCACATCGAAGATGCGCGGCGCGTGCGCGGTGTTGCACGGGATGCCCACGGCCGTGGCGCCCAGCGTCTCCAGTTTGCGGATGACATCCGCCAGTGCACAGGCCGGGTTCTCCGCCACCTCGCCCAGCAGGTAGGCGGTGCGGTCGGCAATCGTGTGGGGCAGGGAGAGCAACGCAACGGGCAGGTGCTCCTGGTCGCGGCGCGCGGCGGTCTGGTCGAAGACCTTCGCGGCCAGGTCGAGCCCCGCGAAGGGGCCGACGCCGCCGACGATGCCGATCAGGGGGATGGGTTCGCTCATAGTCCTATGCCGGCGCATGTGTTTACTGACGCACGGGCGTGGCCGGCGCGCCGCGCGGCGGGACATTCCCCGTCGCCACAGGTAGTTTCGGCTGCCGTCAGGCCGTCTTTTGACATAATGTTTCCTTGTATATGGCTTCATATCCGCCGCTCAAAGCATCTCCTGCCCCGATGCTCAAGAACGTAGTCTGGCTCACATTGTGCAAAACGGAATTTGACCTGTCGGGAAAACTGCTGTAAGATGGACTACAGTTGACGTGTGACCCGACCGTGACTCCTGGCCGGGGGTAGTGGGCCACCACTACGGCAGTTCTGGTGGTGATACTGGCCACACACAAACCTTCCTGAGCGCTGGAACAGCAGATAGCCATGTCATTGAGCAGGGCCTTTGCCATAACCCTGACTCGCAGCGCTGCCCCCTAGAGAGCAACGCCATTCCCAGTTATCAGCAGAAGCACGCCGAGCGTGCTTCTGTGGTTTGATATTGCCATTCATTTAATTCCATATCTGGGAGGCAAAGAATGAACGCACTTGTTGTAGTTGCGGGCGGTGCCCTGATCCTCGTTCTGGCCTACCTGACCTATGGCAGGTTCTTGAGTCGTAAGATTTTCAATCTTAACGACAAGAACGTCACCCCTGCCGTAGCAATGGAAGACGGCGTCGACTTCGTCCCCACGGACGCCAAGTTCCTGGCGGGCCAGCACTTCTCGGCCATTGCTGCGGCCGGGCCTATCACCGGGCCGATCATCGCCGGTCTGACCTTCGGGTGGCTGCCGACGCTGATCTGGATCCTGCTGGGCAGCATCTTCATCGGCGGCGTGCACGACATGGGCGCACTGGTTGCGTCCGTGCGCAACAAGGCCCGCTCCATCACCGAGACGGTGCGGCAGAATATCTCCCGCCGTGCCTGGATCTTGTTCAACCTCTTCATTTTCTTTACCCTGGTCATGATCATCGTCGCGTTCACCGATGTCACCACTTCGGCGTTCGTGAACGTAGTAGACCTGGGCGAGGGCCGCACGGTCGGCGGCGGCGCGATTGCCACCTCTTCGATCCTCTACCTGATTCTGCCGGTCATCATGGGCTTCCTGCTCAAATACACCAAGTTGAGCCTGAAGTGGGCCACCCTCATCTTCCTGCCGCTCGTCGGCGTGGCCATCTGGGTGGGCCAGTACATCCCCTTCAACCTGCAGACCATCCTGGGCATGGATTCGCCCGCGTCGGCGCAGAAGGTCTGGAATGTCATCATCCTGGTCTACTGCTTCATCGCCGCCGTCGTACCGGTCTGGGCGCTGCTGCAGCCGCGCGGCCACCTGGGCGGGTACTTCCTGTATGTGTCCCTCGCGCTGGCCTTCATCGGCATCATCTTCGGCAATTTCCGCATCCAGTACCCTGCCTTTACGAAGGCGTTCGGCGGAGACGGCTTCTGGACGCCGATGTTCCCGATGCTGTTTATCACCGTAGCCTGCGGCGCATGTTCCGGCTTCCACGCCTTAGTGGGCTCCGGCACGACCTCCAAGCAGCTCGCCAAGGAGAGCGATGCCCGGCCGATCGGCTACGGCATGATGCTGACCGAAGGCGTGGTGGCGATCATCGCCCTGACGACCGTCATGATCCTGGCGCAAGACAACGAGCTGGTCAAGAAGTCGCCCAACTTCATCTACGCTTCCGGGCTGGGCTCGTTCATGCAGTTGATCGGCATCAGCCCGGTCTTCGGCATCTCCTTCGGCCTGATGGCCTTCACCACCTTCGTCTATGACACCCTGGATATCTGCACCCGCCTGGGCCGCTACATCATCCAGGAACTGACCGGCTGGAAGGGCACGTTTGGCCGGGTTCTCTCGACCGTTCTCACCGGCGGCCTGCCGCTGATCCTGATCACCATCACGCTGTACGATCCCACGGGCGCGCCGGTGCCGGCCTGGAAGCTGTTCTGGACGACCTTCGGCGCATCCAACCAGTTGCTGGCTGCGCTGGCCCTGGTCGGCATCACGGTCTGGCTGCTGAACACGGCTGCGTTCAAGAAGGCCTGGCTGTTCACGGTGGTCCCGGCGGTCTGGATGTTCTTCATGAGCACCTGGGCCCTGTTCCGCATGCTCCTGTCCTACGTCATCAAGGAAGGCGTCTTCACCATGCCGGTGGGCACCAACCTGATCATCCCGGCGATGTGCGTCATCTACCTGGCGCTCGCCATCTGGATGGCGATCGAAACCATCAGCACCTTTGCGCGCCGCAGTACGCATAAGCCGGAGACGGCTGCACCCGTTGCGGCGTAAGTCGCCGATGCCAGGGTGAGACCGGAGGCGCCGAGCTGGTGCTCGGCGGTTCGGCCCTGGTTTGACACCCGCCGGACGTCATCCGTCCGGCGGGTTTGTATTTTACGTCCGGCGGATGATAAAATCCCCTGCGTTACGACATCCGTGAGGCCGGAATATGGACGAGAAGCAACTCCAACGCCTGATTCAGGGGAGCAAGCGCGCCCAGCGCGTGCTGCGGAAGCGCCGCCTGGCAGAATCCGAGCAGCAGAAATATGAGGCGCGGCGGCAGGAAAATCTACGGCTGCGGGCCGAGTACAGCGAGCAACTGCTGGCCCTGGCACACGAGAACGGGCTGTGGGATGCGGCTGAGAAGGCCGCGCAGCGGTTGGGCGGCAACCTGACCACGAATGTGCGTTTCCACGTGCACCAGGGCATGTCCACCGGCTGCATCGACCCTTCGCTGTTGGCGCCGGAAATCGGCGAGCTGCGCCCGTCCTTCCTGGCGCTGTTGATCAGCTGGCAGGAAGGCGACGATATCAAAGAGGTGGAGATCCGGATGGACCGGCGGCAGTGGATCAACCTGCAGGCCCGGTTTTTCTCCATCCCGCCCTTGATCTGGCGGCGCAACATGCCTGCATCCCTGGATGCGCTGCTCGAGGACGTCATCCGGCAGCCACGGGTCAGGCCGGCTTGAAACGCTGGATATCACTTACGGGGAGCTCGCTCACGAACCGGAGAGGGGAAGGAGGATATCCGATGACCTTCTCTCAGGCCACCGCTCATTATCATAAGCTCAAGCCCCAGTACGATGAAGGCAACCTGACCGAAACTGATTTCAAAGCCGAGCTTGAGAAGTTAATGGTTCAGGATCGGCAGGGCCGCTGGTGGATGATCGGCTATGAGACGGGGAAATGGTATGTGCGTGAGGATGGGGTGTGGGTGCGTGCCGAGCCTCCGGCAATCCCCTGGGGCTGGATAGGCGGCAGCATAGCCAGCGCCGCCCTGGTGACTGCTATCGCCGCATTGCTCATCTGGCGCAGCTATGCGTCTTGCACACCGGTGCCAGCCGCTCTCGTCGTCGATCCCATGGAGAGCGTCTCAGGTTGGCTTCAGTATCACGACCCGGGGTCCACTTTCGATCTCCGTCCGGTATCCGGGAGGGTTCGGAATGCAGTCCAGATCGACTACGACCTCGGGCAAACCGGCTGGCTGGTCGTTGCGAAGGAGATCACCCCTACGCTGCTGTCTGGAACCCAGGGGATAAGGTTCCACTACACGGGCACGGGGCACAACACCATGGAGTTCAAGCTGCTCGAGGAACCGGCCTATCAAGGGGCTGTGTTCAGCTATGAGCGGCGTGAAACCGCCAGCACCGACATTTGGCTGAGTCTCGAACAGCCTTACAACGCGTTTGTCTGCGTGGACCGCTGTGAGCAGCCGGACCAGAAGTTGGATCCGGCCAAGGTATATCGACTGGAATTTGCCATCTCACAAGCCATGGGTGGGGTTTCCGGCCCTGGTAAGATGGTCATTGACCAGATAGAAGCTCTGAAGTGATTTCGTGACAAGAGGGGAACCCGACACGGGAGATGGCATCCCA
>DAOUGK010000589.1:0-4602 GCA_034429055.1 Anaerolineae bacterium
GGAAGGTCACACGGCCCACGCCACCGAGCAGGAGGCCCTCGAAGAAACCATCCGCATGTTGGGCGTCTACGCCGACTTCGCGATCAACGAGGCCGCCATCCCTGTCATCCAGGGCAAGAAGAGCCAGCGCGAGAAATTCGCGGGCGCGGTGGACAGCTACACCATCGAAGCCATGATGGGCAACGGCTGGGCCCTGCAATCGGGAACGAGCCACTTCCTGGGCCAGAACTTCGCAAAGGCCTTCGATATCACCTTCCTCAACCAAAACAACGAGCTGGACCACGCCTGGACGACCAGCTGGGGCCTCAGCACGCGCATGGTCGGCGCGATCATCATGACGCACGGCGACGACCAGGGCCTCGTCCTGCCGCCGCGGCTCGCCCCTCAGCAGGTCGTCATTGTCCCCATCTGGCGCAAGGATGCGGAGCAGGCAGCCGTGCGCGGGCTGGCGCAGCAGGTGTTTGCCCTGCTCAAGGAAGCGGGCATCCGCGTCAAGCTGGACGACCGGGACGAGCTCAGCGCCGGCTTCAAGTTCAACGACTGGGAGATGCGCGGGGTGCCTCTGCGCATCGAGATCGGCCCGCGCGACGTGGAGCAGAATGCCGTTGTCCTCGCGCGGCGCGATGTGCCGGGTAAGGAGGGCAAGACGTTCGGCGTGCCGGTGGACGGCCTGGCGTCTGCCGTCAAGGAGATGCTGACGACCATCCAGGCCAACCTGCTGCGCCGCGCGACGGAGTACCGCGACGCCAACACGCGCACGGCCAAGACCTACGACGAGTTCAAGCAGGTGCTCGAAGCACAGGGCGGATTCATCCGCGTCCATTGGGCCGGCACGGGCGAGGACGAGGATCGCATCAAGGAAGAGACGAAAGCCACCATCCGCTGCTTCCCGTTCGAGAAGCCGGAAGGCGAGGGCGTCTGCTTCTACACCGGCCAGCGCACGGACCAGGTCGCCATCTTCGCGCGCGCCTACTAAAAACGCCTAACAAAACTGTGCTCTGGCCGGTCTCGGCAACCGGAGGTTGCACAACCGAGCCAGGGGGCACGGTCGGAGACCGGCCCCAGCGGTTTTTCGGATAGATACTAAAAGGGAAAGATGACTCAAACCGATATCTCTAAGCTCGACCGCGTCGTGATTCGTGACCTGCTGGTACGCGGCATCGTCGGCATCAACCCGGAGGAACGGCTCAACCGCCAGGACATCCTCGTCAATGTCACGCTGTGGGTCGACTTGCGCCCGGCCAGTGCCAGCGATGACATTGCGGATGCTGCCAACTACCGGACCATCACCAAGGCGCTGATCGCCCACATCGAAGACGGCGCGCCCCAACTGGTGGAGCGGCTCGCGCTGGACCTCGTTCGCGTCTGCTTCGAGAAGGAAGCTCGCGTGCAGGCCGTCGAGCTGACCGTCGAAAAGCCGGGAGCGCTGCGCTTTGCGCGCTCCGTCGGCGTCACCTTGTATCGAGAACGAAAGGAACTCCTGGCGTGGTAGATTCACGAGTTGCAACAACCCTCACGGACGCCCACTATGCCACCGATATTGACGCAGCCGCTAATGAGGTGTACGACCCCCAATTCGAAGCCCTGGTCGCGCAGATGCTCGTCCGCCTGGGCGAAGACCCGGAGCGCGAGGGGCTGCGCCGCACGCCGCTGCGCGTGGCAAAGGCGCTGGACTTCCTGACCAGCGGCTATCAGACCCGGCTCGAAGATGTCATCAACGACGCCATCTTCGAAAACTGCTGCGAGGAGATGGTCATCATCAAGGACATCGAGTTCTACTCGATGTGCGAACACCATATGCTGCCCTTCTTCGGGAAGGCCACGATCGGGTACATCCCGGACGGCCGCATCATCGGGTTGAGCAAGGTCGCGCGGCTGGTCGATATGTATGCGCGGCGGCTGCAGGTGCAGGAGCGGCTGACGAACGAGGTGGCCGACGCGATGATGGACATCCTGACGCCTCACGGCGTCGGCGTCATCCTGGAGGCCAGCCACTTCTGCATGATGATGCGCGGGGTGGAGAAGCAGAGCAGCTCGACCGTCACCAGCGCGGTGCGCGGGAGCTTCCTGACCGACCCCCGCGTCCGCAGCGAGTTCCTGGAACTGACGCGGCGGCGGTAGGCGCACGGTTGACAATTGCAGATTGAAAATTGAAGATTGAGGAATACGACTAAGGGTCTGTAAAAGTATTACTTCCTGCTCTGGCCGGTCTCCGACCGTGCCAGCGGCGGAACTTATTCTTTTACGAGCCCTAAGTGTCTATCCAGCTTCTTTGATCGCTGGCTGCCATTCCCTGCGACGGGCAATCTTCAATCTTCAATCTGTAATCTTCAATCGTCAAAGGGGGGACGGTGGACAAGCAAGGTCGCGAGGGATGGCCGCCGCACTGGCCGGATATCACCGACCAGGCCGTCCGCGCGGCGTTGGCTGCGACGCCCCGCCACCTGTTCGTCCCGCCGGAGCTGCGCGACCAGGCCTACGAGGACATCGCCCTGCCCATCGGCCAGGGACAGACCATCTCGCAGCCCTACATCGTCGCGCTGATGACGCAGGCGCTCCGCCTCACATCAGACAGCCGGGTACTGGAAATCGGCACCGGATCAGGCTATCAGACCGCGGTCCTGGCGCACATCACACCGCACGTCTGGAGCGTCGAAGTGCTGCCTGAGCTGGCCCGCGCAGCAGGCGAACGCCTGCGGGGCCTGGGCCATCAGGTTGAGCTCAAAGTGGGCGACGGCAGCCTCGGCTGGCCGGAACACGCGCCCTACGATGCCATCATCGTCACGGCGGCGGGGGGTGAAGTTCCGCCCGCGCTCATCCAGCAGCTCGCGCCGGGCGGCCGTCTGGTCGTGCCGGTCGGTGAGCGCGCGTGGGATCAGATGCTCTGGTTGATCGAGAAGGGGCTTGGCGATGGGCCGGACGATGCGCTGCGCGCCGAACGGCTGGCCGAGGTGCGCTTCGTGCCGCTGGTCGCCCGGCATCCGCGCCCTGAGCCAGACCCAACCCTGGCTGCGCTGCGCCGCCGGCTGCGCGAGCTACTGAACGGGTGAACAGGAGAACAGGAGAACAGGTGATTACCGTTTTCGCAGTCAGCGATACGAGAGGCCCAAGTAACGTGGCCCTGAATTTCGGCTCACCCAATCACCTGTTCACCTGTTCACCTGCTCCCCTGTTCACCGCAAGAAAGGATCGCCCATGCGCGTGGTCATCACCGGCCACAACGGACAACTGGGCCGCCAACTGCTGACGGCGTTTGGCGCACACACCGTCCTGCCCCTGGATTTGCCCTGCGACGACATCACCGAGCCGGGCGTGGTGGCGTGCATCAGCGACTTCCGGCCGGATCTCGTCGTGCATGCCGCGGCCTACACCGACGTGGACGGCTGCGAGGCCGACCCCGAGCGCGCGTTCCGGGTGAATGCCGTCGGCACACAGAACGTCGCGCTCGGCGCGCAGCGCGCGGGAGCAGCCCTCCTGCACATCAGCACGAACGAGGTGTTCGACGGCACGCGTCGCGAGCTTTATCGCGAATGGGACGCAGTGAACCCCCTCAGCGTCTACGCGCGCAGCAAAGCCGCGGCAGAACGCATCGTGACCGACCTGCTGCCGCGGCGGTATATCGTGCGCGTGGCCTGGCTGTTCGGGCCGGGCGGCAGCAACTTCGTCACGAAGATTCTCACCGGCGCGCAGAAATACGGCAGCCTGCGCGTCGCAGCGGATGAGTTCGGCAATCCCACCTACGCGCCCGATGTCGCCGCTGCGCTGGTGCGGCTGGCGGAGACCGGGCACTACGGCATCTACCATCTGACGAACAGCGGCTTCTGCTCGCGCTTCGAGTTCGCGCAGCACATCCTCCGGCTGGCAGGCCGGACGGATGTGCCGGTCACGCCCATCCTCAGCGCCGACTGGCCCCGGCCCTCCAAGCCGCCGCTGCATGCAGTCCTGGCGAATACCGCGGGCGCGGCGCTCGGCCTGGCCTTGCGCCCGTGGCAGGAGGCGTTGGGCGAGTATGTGGCGGGCCTGCCGGCAGAAGTGTAATCGATGTTGAAATGCAGTATTATTATTCCTAACTACAACGGGCTGCGGTTCCTGCAGCCCTGTCTGGACGCGCTGCGCAATCAGACCTATCCTCGAGAGTTGACCGAGGTCATTTTGGTGGATGACGCATCAACGGACGAGTCGGTGCCGTTCGTGCAGGCGCACTATCCCGAGGTGCGGGTCATCCGGCTGGCGCAGAACAGCGGCCTGGCGGTCGGCTGCAACGCCGGGGCCGCCGCGGCGACGGGCGATCTGCTGGTGATGCTCAACAACGACACGGAAGCCGAAACGGGCTGGCTGGCCGCGCTCGCCGCAGCCGCAGACGCTCACCCGGCCGCCGGTGCATTTGCCAGCAAGATGCTGCTGTACGACCGCCGCGACACGCTGCACAACGCGGGCGATATCATGGGTGTGGATGGCATTCCCCGCAACCGGGGCGTCTGGCAGCGCGACGAGGGCCAGTACGATGACCAGCCGATCGTGTTCGGCGGGTGCGGCGGCGGGGTGGCCTATCGCCGCGCCGCATGGGAACAGACGGGTGGCTTCGATGGCCGGCTGTTCATG
>DAOUGK010000590.1:0-3917 GCA_034429055.1 Anaerolineae bacterium
GACTACTGCCTGGCCTGGCCTGGAGGTCGTCCAGATCCCTCGCACCGGGCACAGCATCCGCCGCGAGGGCTTTGACGCATACGTCAAGGCTGTGAAGGCATTCCTGAAAAAGATTATATAGAAACCGGGTTTCTCGGAGAAACCCGGTTTCTGGAGCACCTCCGATGGACTACGCCGAAACCCTGAATCCCAAGCGGCACCGCGACGCGCAGATGGCCGCACTCCAACGGCTGGCTACTGCGCCCGACCCATCTGCGCGGCCCGCGCTGCGCGAGCTGTATGCGTACTACGCGCATGACGGGCCGAAGCGCGACGCCGGCGCATACATGCGGCGCAAGATCGTCGATGCGCTCCGGCCCATCGCGCAGGTCGAGGACGCAGACCTGCTCGCGGCCGCGTGCGAGACATACGAACGGCTGCCGCCGGCCTTCACGGAGGAGGCCGGACTGCTGCGCGGGGGCGCGCTGCTGGCGCTGGCGGAGGTGGACGGCGTGCTGGCCGAGTTCCACGCGGCCCGCCTGCTGACCGATCCGCACACTGATCGCATGTCGGGCGAGCCCGCGGTGACAGCCGCGCGCGTGCTGGCAAACCAGAGCGCGTGGCTGCCGCTCTATCTTGTGGCCGGATATGGCGACATGAGCGACGCCGCCCGGCCGGCCCGCCGCAGCCCGCGCCCACCCCGTGAGGCCGCACCCGAGGGCCAGCCATCTATCGCGCCGCCCGAGGTGGTCGCGGAGTGTCTACGCGGGCTGGTCACGCTGCCGCTGGCGCTCGTGCCGGGACTGCTCAAGCTGCACGGACAGGACCGCGACCCGGTTATCCGCATCGGCCTCTTCGACCTGCTCATCAACCACCGGAGCGGTCCGCTGGAGACAGACTACCTGGCCCGCTCGCTGGCCGACCTGACTGACGTGGATGCGTACCGCTACCTGGTCATGGCCCTGGCTGCCGCGCGGCACGCCGGGCTGGCTGAGCTGCTGCGCGACGCGCACCGGCTGGAGACCCGCCGCGATCGGCTGGCCGTGCTCGCTGAGGCGGACCAAATCTTCCACTTTCTCAAATCTGCGTAGGGAATTGAAGAAACTTAAGGTATAATACCCTTACCCTCAACCGAAGGAGCGAAGATGCTCATCCGGACCTCATTCCAAACCCTCGAATACGATGTCGACCTGTGCGTGGTCGGCGGTGGACTGGCGGGGCTGTGCGCGGCGGTCGCTGCGGCACGCCACGGCGCACGGGTCCTGCTCATGCAGGACCGGCCGGTCCTCGGCGGCAATGCCTCGTCGGAAATCCGCATGTGGATTTGCGGCGCGCACGGCGCGGACAACAAGGAAACCGGCATCCTCGAAGAGTTGATGCTGGAGAACTGCTACCGCAATCCCACGCTCAAGTATCCCATCTGGGACACGGTGCTCTACGAGAAGGCGCGCTCAGAGCCCAACCTGACCCTCCTGCTCAACTGCACCTGCCACAGCATTACAACCGAAGGCGCAGCCATCGCTGCAGTTACGGGCTGGCAGCTCACCACGCAGACGTTCCACCGGGTGCGCGCCCGCTTCTACGCGGACTGCTCCGGCGACTCGGTGCTGCGCGTCAGCGGCGCAGCGCATCGCTGGGGCCGCGAGAGCCGGGCGGAGTTCGGGGAAGCCTACGCGCCGGAGACCGCGGACCCGCAGACGATGGGGAGCTCGCTCCTCATCCAACTGCGCGAAGTGGACACGCACGAGCCGTTCATCCCACCCACCTGGGCATACAAGTACCACGACGGCGACCTGCCAAACCGCGACCTCATGCCCGAGGGCAACAACTTCTGGTGGATCGAGATCGGCGGGACCGGCGACACCATCGCCCAGACCGAAGTACACCGCGACGAGCTGCTCAAGATCGCGTACGGCGTATGGGACTACATCAAGAACCATCCGGACGGCCGCGGCCATCGCTGGGAACTGGAGTGGATCGGCAACCTGCCGGGCAAGCGCGAGAGCGCGCGCTACGTCGGTGACCACATCCTGACGCAAGGCGACATCGAGGCCGAGGGCCGGTTTGAGGATATGGTCGCGTACGGCGGCTGGACGATGGACGACCACCACCCTGCGGCCATCCACTGGCCCGGCCCGCCCACCATCTGGCACCCCGCGCCGTCGCCCTACGGCATCCCGTACCGCTGCCTGTACTCCGCCAACATTGAGAACCTCTTCTTCGCAGGGCGCAACATCTCCGTTACGCACATGGCGCTGAGTTCGACGCGCGTCATGGGCACGTGCGCGCTGCTGGGCCAGGCTGTGGGTACGGCCGCTGCGCTGGCCGTCGCGCACGGGTGCAGCCCGCGCGCCATCTACCGCCACCACATCGCCGAGCTGCAGGCGCAGCTCATGGACGATGACTGCTACCTGCCGTGGCACCGGCGGCCCATCCCGGCCATCAGCGGGACCGCGCGGCTGACCGCCAGCATGGGCGATCCTGAGCCGCTGCGCAGCGGCATCGACCGGTCACTGGGAGGCGAGGACAACGGCTGGTGGGGCACGGCGGGCGCATGGGTCGAATACCGCTTCCCCGCGCCCGTTGCCTTACAGCGGGCCCGCTTCACGTTCGACAGCGACCTGGCCGCGCTCAAGCGGATGCCGTGCAGCTATCCCGCCCAAGTCCAGCGCGGGCGCATCCCGCCGCAGATGACGCGGGCGTTCGAGCTGCAAGTGCAGGACGCTGCGGGCGCGTGGCGCACGATCCACCGCATCGAAGACAACCATCAACGCCTGGTCAAAATACCCCTCTCAGTAACAACCTCAGCGGTCCGGTTTGTGCCCCTGGCCGGCTGGGGCGGCGAACGAATGCATGTGTACGGATTCGACGCAGGATGAAAGCGAGGATAGGATGGAGCGCATCGGCCACAAGATGCTCCTGGCTTCGATCCGGGCTGTACGCGAGGAGATGTTGCGCGAAGCAACCGCCCTGGCCGAAGAGGACTTCACCATGCCGGCCGCAAAGGAGCGGTGGGCGGAAATCCAGCGATTGCTCTTGCGTTTCGGTGACCACATGCGGGAGCATGCCAACCAGATCGAAGGGACGCGCGCCGCCCTGCAGCGTCCTCCCACCGATATCCAGCGCATGCTGCAAGAGGCGGAACTGGCGTGGGGCAAGCTGCTTGCTGCGCTGGTCGACCTGACCGACGAGGACTGCCGGCAGGCGCCGGCCGACGATGGGTGGTCCATCGAGGAAATCCTGCAACACATCCTGCTCACCGAGCGGCGCTCTCTCGAAGCCATACGCATTGCAAGGAGGAAATAACTGGCAACAACAATTCCCGTTCTAATCAATTCCGTAAGTTAAACGTTTTAGTGCAACTTTTGGGGCTTGACAGCGTCCGGTATATGGGCTTATAGTAAACCGCAAGTGTATAATTTGTACACTACTGAGCGGTCACGCCGAAGTCTTCACGGAAGCACCTGCATCATCCAGCCAGCTATGCAGGACCGCTACGGCTGTGGTTGCCGGTTAGCCTTTCCGGGGATTTGCGCTCATGTCATTGCCCCGCGTCTCGTGCGTCATGCCAACGCGCAATCGCCGCCGCTTCGTGGGTCAGGCTCTTTGGTACTTTCTCCGTCAGGATTATCAACCGCGTGAGTTGATCGTCCTCGATGACGGAGATGACCCGATCGAAGACCTGATCCCGGCGAGCGATACGGTGCGCTATGTCCGGTTGGAGCGCCGTCGCGCGTTCGGTGACACGCTCAACCTGGCGTGCGAGCTGAGCCAGGGCGAGCTCATCACTCATTGGTACGACGACGACTGGCAGGCGCCCGACCGGCTCAGCCGCCAGGTCGCTGCGCTCGAACAGGCAAACGCCGACCTCTGCGGCGCGCCGGACCTGCTCTACTACCGCGTCAACGCAGGCGAGGCCTGGCATTACTGCCCCAACC
>DAOUGK010000591.1:0-3474 GCA_034429055.1 Anaerolineae bacterium
CTCGAGAGCCGCTTCGTAGTCAACGGTCTTGAACTTTCTGGTCATGTGACCAGTGTATCACAATTCAGCCTGTCGCAGAGTGCCAAATCTCCGACAGACTGCTAGGCTACGAGTATTCGGATAGATTCTTATTCAGATCCGCACGCTCTGCCAGCGCCCCTGCCGGAAGCGCAGCACCAGCAGCAGTGTCTGCACGCCGAACCCGATGACCAGTGCCCAGAAAATTCCGTGTACACCCCAGCCGACGCCTGTGGAGAGCAGCCACACCGCGGGCAACAGCACCCCAAACTGCGCAATGAAGTTAACAACCATCGGCGACACCGTATCGCCCGCGCCGGTCAGCGCGCCGTCCAGCACCGTGCTCAGCAGGAGCAGCAGCCGGTAAAGCGCGAGCACACCGATGACCTGCACTCCCAGGGTGATGGTCTCCGGGTCTGATGTGAAGGCCGCATAGGCAGGTCTGGCAAAGAGGATCAGCAGCCCGAGTAACATCGCCCCGCTCACCCCCGTAGCCGCGGCGATGAGCTTGACCGCACGGGCCGCGCGCACCGGCTGGCCCGCCCCGAGATTCTGCCCGACCATCGCCGGCGCGGTGACGGTCAAGCCGCCGGCGGGCGCGAGCAGCAAGCTGCTCTGGCGGCCGAACAGGCTGAAGGCCGCCACCGGCGCCGCGCCATACCCGGCCATGAAGCGCAGCAGAATGCTGTTGGTTAGATTCGGAATGCCCTTCTGGACGATGCCCGGGATGGCGATGCGCAGGATGCGCCACATCATGCTCAGGTCCGGGCGGGCATAGCGCCGCTCGATGCGAACTGCGGCCCGGCCGCTCGCCAGCAGGAACAGCCCGTAACACATCCCGGCCGTGTTCGCCAGCACGAGCGACAGCGCCGCGCCCGTCACACCCCAACCCAACCCGATCAGCAGCGGTTCCAGTGCCAGGAACGAAAAGAGGGTCAGCAGATTCATCTGGAGCGATAGCTTGGGATTACCGGAAGAGCTCAGCATGTTGCCCATGCTGGGCACCATTTCCAGCGCGATAAGTCCGACGAAAATCACGCGGGCATACGCGATGGTCGGGGCCAGCAGATCACCGCGCGCACCGGCCAACGTCAACAGGGGTTCGAGGAAGATAAGACCGAGAATCCCCAGGCCCCCGGATGCCAGCACAAACAGGATGACGGCCTGCGTTGCCGCCTGGTTCGCCAGTTCATGCTCTTCCGCGCCGACATACCGGCTGATGACCGCGGCGCTGGCCCCGCTGAGCGCCATCAGCACGCTGATGAGGGTGATGCGGAGCGTAATCGCGATGGTTGCCGCGGCCAGCGCATACGACCCCAACTGGCCGAGCCAGTAAGCATCATAGAGACCAGGGAAGAAGGACAGGCCCTGGCTGATCATCAGCGGCCAACTGAGCTGCCAGATATTGTCGCGCAGCCGGCCATGCGTGATGTCCACCGAGCGACCGCCCAGCCCCAGGCGCTGCATGAATGTCCGTGACAGTTGCAAAGTTGCTGGCCCTCGATTCGGCGTAAAGATGGTTGCGGCCGGATTCCACCGATGCTCCGGCTCCGTCACTGGCTCGGTCAGAGACCGGCCAGAGCGGTTCCTGGACGGACACCTGTTTCTATTCCTGCTCGACCGCCCCGGCAAGGAAGCCGCGGCGCATGGCCTCAGGGATACGCATGACGCGGCCCTGGTGGTCCATGGAGATATGCTTCGTTCGCCCGGTGACGAGCAGGGTATCGTCCGCGGCCCGGCGCACCTCGTAACCGAAGGTCATCCCCCGGCTCAGGAACTCTTCCAAGGAGCAAATCACGACCACTTCCTCGTCGTAGCGCGCGGGGCGGTGATAGCGGGCCTGCACCTCAGTCACGGCCAGCGACAGTCCTTCGGACTCCATGCGCGAGTAAGGATAACCCAGGGCACGCGTGAAGGCGCTGCGGCCTTCTTCGAACCAACGGATGTAGATACTGTGATGCACCACGCCCATCTGGTCCGTCTCGTAGAAGCGCACGCGCAGCCGCGTCGCGACGGTCCAGTGGCCGGCTGCGTTGCAGTACGGTGTGTCGTATTCCGGCATGGCTCCTCAGACTCCTACAGGCGCCTCAGCAGGGGGCACGGTCGGAGACCGGCCCCAACAATCTCTCCATGGACGCCAAGGTGCGCATCAACCGGCTGGGAAGTTTGCCAGCGTGTCCTCGTAGACCTCGTAGTGCTCGCCCTCGGCCTCATCCGGGTCCACGTACTTCATCCAGAGCGCCTGATCCTTGTACAGGCCCGCCAGGTCGCGGCGGCTCACATTCAGATTGCCCTCGGTCTCCGACCACACGACCTTGTTCATGTGCAGCAGGATGTACCGGCCCGCGTGCTCGCGCGCAACCTCGTGCATGTGGTCGCGGTAGTACAGGCCCTGCTCCGCAGTAGTCCGCCGCCAGCTGATCACCGTTTCCCTTGGGTCCGTCACGCGCGAGAAGAACTGGCCCACAGGCGCCGCCACCTCCGACGCATAGTCCATCTCAGCCAGGTCCACCGTGCCGAAGCCGCCCTGCGCCGCAATGAGCAGCGCGTTGCGGTCGCGGTGGAACGGCTCGGTCAGCCAGTCGGACTGCGGGTCATGCCCCATCAGGTGCGCGCCGACCGCATCGGTCGCGATGACCTGGTCGCCCGCGATGAGCGTGTCGGTGATGCGCGGGTGGTCGCCCGGACCCCACTCCTGCCCGGCCTGGCACACCAGCCCGTCGAGGATGTTGAGCACCGGGTCGTAGATACGCCCCAGGTCGGCCAGCATGTACGGCATACGGACGAGATGGTGGTAGTAGCTGCGCGGCCGGCCGTCCGGCTGCAGCGGCATGAGGCCGAACAGGTTCTTCAGACACAGCGTGATGCCCATGAACGAGTGATTCTTGAGCTTCTGCACGGAGATCATCGCCTCGGCTTCGGTCGTCGAGCGCGGGACGGGATAACGCCGGAACATCTGGCCGCCGCCCGGCACGTCGACCCACTCGACCGGGTCCGTGCGCCCATCCACGAACGGGACGTCGTACTCGGCCATGACCTCACGGAGCTGCACGAGCGATTCCGGCGGGTCCTCCGGCAGGTTCCGCTCGACGCCGACGTCCACCACGAATATGTCAGCCTGCGTCCGCTCGCGCAGCAGCCGCAGCACTGCGCGGCCCACCTGGTCGCTGACAAGCTGCTGCCGGTGGCCCGCGTGCATCACGACATGGTGCTCGCCCCAATGATGGTTGAATTTGATGCCGATGCGCCGCGCCTTGCGGAGTTTCTCCCACGCGCGGTCGAGCGGCTGTGTTGCGCGGACTAAGGCCGCGTAGATTTCTTCGTCGCTGGCGCGGTGATCACAATGCACCGCGCGCACGGTATACGGTCGTGGCACAGTTGCCTCCCCCGTCATCAATGGTTGGCGTCAGTGTCCCGGAGTGCGAGAAAGATGTCAGTTGTCTGAATCACGGTTGA